>NZ_DJBE01000048.1:0-266 GCF_002429925.1 Acinetobacter sp. UBA5984 | reverse complement strand
AATGATGATGAGAACTGCAGCATTGACTTAGATCGCCAGTGCTCAGTACTGGCCATCATGTAGCTTTTATCGCTTTAGCGCCTTAACTTATTTAAGTGGCGTAACTTGCATAACTTATGCATCCTATTTAAGTGATGTAAGTTATAGTATTCCGTGTCAGGAATCTGTCTACTTATCAGCGTCCGCGGAACTGCAGGATTTCTGGCTTTGTTGTTCGCAACGAGGGCTAATTCTGGAGTTCCGTATAAGGCATAATCAATAACGAC
>NZ_DJBE01000072.1:0-155354 GCF_002429925.1 Acinetobacter sp. UBA5984 | reverse complement strand
AAACTTATTTCAGGACGGGACAATGATTTAAGTAAAAAAAGCCCTGTTCTAGCAGGGCTTTTTTATTGCATTGAGAAGCCTGCACGACAGTGGCATAATAGCTTCAGTTTCTATTTTTAGGTGATTTGGCAATGGCGATGCGTCCTGCTGTTCGTAACCGTGGCATCATGCTGATCGTGTTTTCAGTCGTACAATGGCTGTTCATGCGCTATATCCTTGCAAACAACCTGTTTAACCTGGACACCAATGACCGTATTGTGTACTTCTGTCTGAGCAGTATTTTAGGTGCACTTGTCATTTTTGTAGGCCTGATTTATATGGTGCTTAAAGGCAATCCTGATCAAGAATCTTAATCAGGCAAGCTGCATATTATGTACGCATTACTCAAGAATTTCTCCAAACTCCCGTTAAGATTCATTCAAAATTTGGCGAAAAGTGTTGGATCACTTCTCTATATCACGAATTCATCGATTCGCCGTACTACAGAAATTAATTTAGGAATTGCCTATCCTGAACTGTCAGCATTGGAACGCACACGACTGGCAAAACAAAGTGTCCAAAGCCAATGCATGACCTATGCCGAGTCAGTTAAAATTTGGGGTTCTGAACCTGAGTTTGCATTAAAACAAATCCGGAATATTCATCATCCAGAGATTTTTATTGATGCACTGAAAAATCCGAATGGAACTTTGGCAGTCGTTCCTCATTTTGGCACTTGGGAGCTGCTTAATGCCTGGGTGAATCAACACACTAGTCCATTCATCATGTATAAGCCAAGTAAAAATCCTGATATTGATCGGTTTATGCTGGAAGCACGGCAGCGTTTAAATGCTACCCTTGTTCCAACTGATGAAACGGGAGTACGGGCTTTATTCAAGCATCTAAAACAAGGTGGATTCGCTGCCATTCTTCCTGACCATGTGCCCAAAGAAAGTGGTGGTATTTACTCACCTTTTTATGGACAGAATGCTCTATCTTCTACCCTGCTCTCTAAATTGGCTGCAAAAACCCAATGCTCTGTGATTGGTCTAAGTTGTTTACGTCATGATGATCTAAACGGCTTTGATATTCATGTAACTGAGTTATCAATTGATATTCTCTCTAAAGACTTACAGCTTTCTGTAGATACCTTAAACAAGGAAATGGAGCGAATGATTAACATTGCTCCAGAGCAGTATTTGTGGGGATATAAACGGTTTAGGAAGTTGGAAAATGACAAAAGTTTATATTACTCATAGTAAAAATTAGCTACTTAAATTAAAACTTAAAAATTAGGTTTAAAATGAAAGATCAGAAAAAAATTCTTTTTATTATTGATCATCTTAAAGGTGGTGGTGCAGAAATTATGACTCTTAATCTTGCAAAAAAACTGCAAGAGAGAGGCTATGAAATAAACATCATAACCTTAATTAATATAAATAATTATAAAGAAAAGACTATGAGTTTCAATATTCAATCTATTGATTTTCCTATTAAATTTGTTAGTGGAAAGTTATTAATAGACAAAAAATTAGAATCTAGTAAGAAAGAACAACTCCAGTCTCTTATTGATGAAATAAAACCTGAAGCTGTTATATTAACTATTTGGTATGCATATTTAAGCATATCATTTATTAATCATCCAAATATATGGATATGGTCACAAGCAGACATTCTTCCTGAATTTAATAAAACTTTAAACCCGATTAAAATATTAAGAAATATATATAAGAAGAGAAAATTTATTAATAAATTTAAGGAAGTGTTTTCAAACAAAAATTTTATCGTACTTAATAAAGATTTAAAATTGAAATATTCTCAAATTTTAGAGAATTCTAATATAAATGTTATTTATAATGGATTAAATTTAAAAGATACAATACAATCTGAAAAGAAAGAAAAAGTATGGGATATTTGCTATGTTGGTCGTTTATCACCTTCCAAACAAATTGAACATGCTTTATTTGCTCTAAAAAATTCTCATATTATTAAAAATATGATTATTATTGGTGATGGAGCAAGAAAAGACAAACTTTTAAAATTAGTCAATCAACTAAATATTAGCGATCGTGTTCATTTTACTGGCTGGGTGGATGAGCCTATCGAGTATATTAAAAAGAGTAAAATATTAGTTCTCCCTTCTCAGACAGAAGGCTTCGGTCTTGTTATTGGAGAAGCTCTATTAAATGGCACTCATGTCGTTGCATATAATTGCAGCGAAGGAGTATCACATCAATTTTTTACCCCTGATATGCAACGCGGTCTAGTACAACCAAATAATCGTGCAGAATTAAAAAATTCTATCGAAGATATATTAGAAAATCCATATCAAATTCCCCCAAACTTATCAGAACGTTACGATATTAAAGAGATGGCTGATAAATTTATTAAGTTAATCGATTAACCGTATATATTCCGCAACAGCATAACTTTGGGTAAAAGATGGATTCAAATTTGTTGAATAATTATCTACCTCTTTTAATGCTTGATTGATTTTAAGCGAAAGTTCAAAAATATTGCCTACAGCAACGAGATTATTAGCTTGTAAAATTTCATTGGGACCTGAAGGGCAATCAGTACTTATAACGGGAATACCCAAAGCTAAAGCTTCTAAAATTACTAAACCCAACCCTTCAAAATCAGACGACAAAACCATAAATTTTGCATGCTTAATATATGGATAGGGATTTTTTTTGAAGCCTGTAAAAATAACCTTGCCTTCTATCCCTAAATCTTTAACCAATTTTTTAGAAGTTTCTAATAGTTCACCAGTCCCGACCAAAACCAGCTTTTCTTGAACATTGGCTTTTGCATAAGCTTTAATTAAAATATCATGTCGTTTCTGTTGCTTAAACTTTCCAACATTTACAATATATGGTTTTTCAATATCAGGAATATATTCATTTGCTGTTGAAACCACTTGTTCCACATCAATCGGATTATAAATTGTAGTAATCCGACTTTTTGAGCCAAATACTTTAATAAAGTCTTTTTCGACACCCTTACTTACTGCTACACAAGGCTTGGCTAAATAAACTTTATCCAACTGTTTTTTCATTCCCTCTAATCTTTCACCATATTCTAAACTCGTCGTGTTATGAATGACTAAATGAACATTCGGTAACTGACTTTTTGATAATATAAAATCAACAGGAAATAAGTTTGATAGGACAAGATCAGGGATCCCAATATTTTTAATAACAAACCGATCAAATGCTTTTGCTGCAAAACTGGCACGCATAAATTTAGGAATTGCACGATACTTTTGATAATCAAAAAAGTGAAGTTTTACGCCCTCAGGAATCGGTAAATCAATAATATTTTTAAAATAAACAATATGTGCTTCATGACCTGCATCAATTAGGCCCTTTGCCAAGGTTAAAGCAAAACGTTCAGCGCCATTTCCCTGTAAAGTAAAAATGGCTAATACGATTGTTTTTTTCATGAAGCACTAATCCTGAATAAATTTTTCTTGATCTAGATTGATCAATCTTTTTTCTGCCTTTCCCATGACCTGCAAATATCGTATAGCCATAGTTATTTGTCCCGCTAACCGCCTTTTTTTAAACTTGTATTTTTCTTTGATAGAGATGAATTCAGGTTTAAAGTGTTCAGAGCGCCCAATGGTCGAATCAAAACTCTCTTGTTGTAAGAGACCATAAGCGCCAAGCTGGTCTTCTTGAATAATCACTGCAGGTTCAACTTGCAAACACTGTAACTCATAAGCCGAAAATATAAATCCATCTGCAATTGCTGGTGCTGTTTGCGCCAAACGATTTAATAATTTTTGCGCGCCACTCGGGTAGAGGATATAACCTGCTGCTCCAGTACGATCTTGATATAATTCATATAATTTGACCTGAGTAGAACCTAAGATACACACGGGTGTCCGACTAATAATTTTTTTACGACTTCTTACTTCTAGATTAATTAAGTCCACATCTGAAAATTGATGCTGTTCAATTTCGTTTAAAATTTCTTTTGTATTGGAAGCCAATACGGCATCATCTTCAAGAATTAAACAGGGCTGATTCCTTTTTATTACTTCTTCCCAGGCTTTTTGGTGACTGAGAAAGCACGCTACCTCAACTTTACGCAAAGGCCTTTGCCAGCCAAAACCAAATTTTTGGTATTGTTCTTCACTCAGATCAGCAACTGAAAATGCTTCTAATATTTCAAAATCCAGTCCTAATTTCCCAAATTGTCTTTTTTGAAAATCACGACGATCCTGTGAACTTTTTAAATTGATAATTAAAGTATTCACAATTACCACCACCTGGTTTTTTCACGCGTATGACGCTGCTTAAAACGGGAATAGACATTATTATTTTGCTCAAGCTGAAGCCGATCAAAAATTTCCAGTACAATTTGCCCAAGTGGATGAATATCGCAGATCTGTTCCAAACGCCAGCGCATATTCCGTAAAGTATCATCTGTGCCTACCGAAAATGCAGATGTACCGTCAAATAGTGCATAACGCTGGTTTTGTAATAAATGCTGATGTTGCTGATTTACTACTAAAGACTGATCACATAAAAAACGCTCAGTTTCCTGTAGTTTTAAAGTATTAATAAGAACCACAGCATTCATAAGAATCGCTTTTAAAGTAATATCTTCATCAAAATCAATAAAAGTATCACATGCTGAAATTAGCCAGCGGATATTTAGCGACTGTATAAGAAAATCCCGTTCAGTCATCCATAATGCTTTAAATTTCGCATAATTATTTTGAGTATCAACCTCACGGCGAATCAAGACAATCAGACTGGCATGGTAATAATTTAATTTAGGCTGCCCAATAAATTCTGATTGCAGCTGTTCGATATGTTCATTGAGATCTTTGGCTGAACCATGCGTATAATTCGGAGTATCGCCCGCGATCATTTCAGTTTTTAATTGCTCAATATCAATATCATCGAATTGGGCATAAACCTTGTCAGCACCAAAGCGACGCTGATGTCGGCTAAATGAAAACCATTGTTCAAACTTACTTTTCTTTCTTACAGGCATGTTTAAACCATTTAATTTGAATTACTGCCAAGCATCCTTGATCCACTGGGATGGCAACACATACCGATACCATTTACCCCCACCACCATTAATGGCATCAGGTGGGTTAATCTCCCCATGGAAAATAATAATTTTTACGCCCTCAGGCTTTACTGGCGGCTTGAAATAAGCCATTGGAATTTTTTGTAGGCAATGGTATTTATAACTTTTGCACCAGCTATCCGGCCAATAGCTAAGTTTCCTCTTCTGGTCTACATACCAAGACAGATAAGCCTGCTCATTACGGAATTTTTGACGGATTTCATCAAAGTGTTCGCGGAAATAGGCCAACAGACCTGGAAAAGCTCCGAGCTTAAAGCGATAAACTGAACTATTCCCAGTAATACGCCATGGTCGTTTCCAGTCATGGATAATCAGAAAGTCACCCGGATGCGTAAAGAATTCATCAATATTATCGACAATGACAACATCCAGATCTAAAAATAAAGCATTGCCTTTCAAACCATAGAGATCAGGTTCAAAGGTAGATAGCTTGTTCCAGCCACGCTCAGGCGCACCTTCAGGCAATGCCAAAGGTGGAATAGGAAAGCATTGCACATTTGGATCAATCCCTTCAGTACGGTCAGTTAAACACACCATTTGAAAATCAACGGTAGTGTGTCGCTTCACCATATTGTAAAGGCGATTGACATATTCAGACCCATATTTTGTGCCCCATTTCATACAGATCACAATATTTTGCTCAGGTGATTGTTTACCCTGAGTCTTAAGGTCATTTTGCTTTGCGTTCATGCACCCATCATCCACCTATGCAATATCAGTATCATACCATTACTGGTACTGACTGAACCTATTGCTTTTCATTTCCGCACAGTTTACCGTAAATCTTATGAAAAAATATAATCTTCATTTTTTCATCACAAGAATTGAATATTTTTCCAGCAGCTTAGATCGAAATAAAGTTCATATTTGAATGATAAATATAGAACAACACTAATTTTAGTCGTTCATTACGCTTATTAGTTTATTTTTACAGTAAATATATAACTTTCCAAAATATGAAACTCGTCATTTTTCTGCAATTTATTGACTTCTCTACCTAACAACTTAATAGTTTTAGTATTTTTCCTAAGATTCAATAAAAATAAAAAAGGACTCAAACGAGTCCTTTTTTATTTACTAAACCTCTTGCGAAAGTATCGTTTTACCTAATTTTTGAATTGGCTAAAACCTTATAAAATGTAGCTTTGGGCTGTTTAAATTTTGACTAACGCAAGAAGTCTACTAATTCACTTATTTTACATAAGTTAACCAGTGTGCATATTTAGGGTCTTTACCCTGAACCGCATCAAAATAAGCTTTCTGGATTTGAGTTGTGATTGGACCACGTACGCCTTCACCAATTTGACGGTCATCATATTCACGGATTGGTGTGACTTCAGCAGCAGTACCAGTGAAGAAAGCCTCATCTGCAATATAGAATTCGTCACGGGTAATACGGCGTTCTACCACTTCATAGCCAAGATCTTTAGCAATGGTAATAATCGATTGACGAGTGATACCGTCTAGCGCGCCACCAGCGATGTCTGGAGTGTGAATTACGCCATCACGTACCAGGAATACGTTCTCGCCTGAACCTTGGCATACATAGCCTTGCGGATCAAGCAGCATTGCTTCGTCATAACCTGAATGTGCCACTTCTTGGTGAGCAAGAATCGACAATGTGTAATTACCAGATGCTTTTGCTTTACACATCGTCACGTTTGGATGATGGTGTGTGAATGATGAAGTTTTTACGCGAATACCTTTCGCCATCGCATCATCACCAAGGTAAGCACCCCAGCTCCATGCTGCAACTACAGCATGAATAGTATTGTCAGTTGCGGCAATACCCAATTTTTCAGAGCCAATAAAAATAATTGGACGTAAATAGCAAGATGCCAATTTATTTTCACGAACCACATCAATTTGCGCTTGTTCTAAAGCTGCGTGATCAAATGGAACTTTCATTTGATAAATTTTTGCAGAATTGAGCAAACGTTTGGTGTGTTCTTTCAGACGGAAAATAGCCGTTCCATTCGGGGTTTCATAAGCACGGACACCTTCAAACACACCCATGCTGTAATGCAAAGTATGTGTTAATACGTGAGTTTTCGCCTCACGCCAGTCTACTAGTTGTCCATCTTGCCAAATAAAACCATCACGATCAGCCAAATTCATGCCACAAACTCCAATTTTTCACAATTATTCACTATCCAGTGCAAATAATGCACTTGGATCAATCAGTCTTTGCCATAACTTGCAAACGGTCTTTCGGGTATCGTGCCAGTCGCTTGCAGACACTTGCATGGATTGATTTGCAAGGGCTAAGCGGTGGCTCTCGGCGCGTTCACGGAGATAAGCTTGAATCAGAGCAGTCGCATCGTCGCTGGATAAGCAACCTGATTTTGCGGCATCCTCAAGGATTCTTACATTGTCGGAGTAATGGGCGAGATCTTTATTCGTCCCACTCCAAGCTAACACCGCATACTGTGCCATAAATTCGATATCAACGATACCACCTGCATCTTGTTTTAAATGAAAAATCCCATCTTTTTTTTGCTCTTTGGAAGAACCCAGATGATCTTTCATTTTCTGACGCATTTTCAGAACTTCACTACGTACATGACAGATATCGCGTTTCTGGGTAAGAATCTTACAGCGTAGTGCTTCAAATGTCTCTCTCAGGCTATCTTCCCCAGCAATGGAGCGTGCACGTACTAAGGCCTGATGCTCCCATAACCATGCATTTTTCAACTGATATTGCTCAAATGCTTTCAGACTAGTGACCAGTAGCCCTGCTTCTCCAGAAGGACGTAGACGGGTATCGACTTCATAGACACGCCCATCCAGTGTTTGTGTGGTCATGAGCGACATAAACTTCTGTGCCACACGCATGGCAAACTCAAAACCGCTAATCGGCTTGAGACCGTCCGTATCTGCCTGCTCACCCATATAATGAATGAAGACTAGATCCAGATCCGAACCATAACCCAACTCAATGCCACCGACTTTGCCATAGCCAATGACGGCAAAAGCCGTATGTTCTATTGAGCAGCGCTGCCCTTCTGCATCCAGCGGAAAACCATGTCGTTTGGCCACAATCTGATAGGCCAGATGCAGCGCAGCATTCACCGAGACTTCTGCAATATCTGTTAAGGCATCCGAGACTTTCATTAAAGGACTTTCTGCCAGTACATCACTGGCAGCTACCGCAAGGACATTGGATTTTTTAAACAGGCGCAGCACTCGCATCTGGTCTTCGACTTGGTCAATTTCAATTCTGAGCAATTGCTGACGCAGGCTGTCTTCCAGATCCTGACGTTTAGGCAATTCGAAATCCATCGACAGGAACTCATCCAGCAATACCGGATAATGGGTAAGTTCCTCACAGATCCAGGGGCTGACAGTCGCCATCTTGACCAAACGCTGTAAAGCACCTTTACTTTCAATCAGCATCACCAGATACACCGTACGACGCATGACTGATTCAACCAATGGCATCAGGCGAACCAGTGCAACTTGCGGTTTATCTGATTCTAGAATCGCCTCTATCAGATAAGGCCAAAACGTTTTTAAACGTTGAATGGCTTTAGCTGGCAATTTTTTTAAGGCATGACCATGCCAGAATTCATGCACCAGATTTTTTGCATGATCATCCAAGACTTCATTCAGCTGTTGTTCCAACTGAGAAAAACTTTTGCCTTGAGGCTCTGGTCCATTTTCCTTGATCAAGTGCTCAAACTGGTAAATCACTTTAGCGCGTTTTTGATCCAGCACTTCCATAAAGGCGGACCAGTCTGCAAAGCCTAAAGTATCCACAATACGTTGACGTAAATCTGGCTCAGTCGGCAAACATTGGGTTTGTTGATCATGCAGCGCCTGAATAGCATGCTCTACCCGACGAAGGAATAAATAGGCATCTTCGAGATCAGTCACCGCCTGTTCATCCAGAAGTTCAGCCTCATCCAGATGATTCAAGCTGACCAGACATTGCCGATCTTGCAGCTCTAACTTGGCTCCGCCATAAATCAGCTGAAAAACCTGCACGATAAATTCAACCTCACGGATCCCGCCTGCCCCAAGCTTGATATCGTCTTCAATATTGCGGCGCTGTACTTCACGCTCAATCATTGCTTTCATTTCACGCATCGCTTCGAAAGCACTGTAATCGACATATTTACGGAAGACGAAAGGACGGGTCATATCCAGCAGTTCATCACCTTCTGGACTCGGATTGACGATGCGGGCTTTGATCCAGGCATAACGTTCCCATTCGCGGCCATGCTGGCTGAGATATTTTTCTAGTGCGGCATGACTGATGGCTAAAGCAGAACCATCACCCCAAGGGCGCAAGCGCATATCGACACGAAATACAAAACCTTCAGCAGTGATATGATCCAGCAGATAGATTAACTTTTGTCCCCATAGGATACAGAACTGCTGAACGTCAATGCATTTACGCCCATCCGTTTCACCCTGTTCATCAAAGGCAAAAATCAGGTCGATATCACTGGAAAGGTTGAGTTCCTGAGCGCCCAGTTTGCCCATCGCAATAATAATAAGATCTTGAACTTTACCGTTATAACCAACTGGCTGACCATATTTGGCGACTAGAGGAATACGGGCAAACTCTTTGGCAGCGCAAATGCAGGCATCGGCGAAATCAGACAGCTCGCGAGTCAGCGTGATGACATTGGTAAGTTGATTGGCATCCTGCCAGATCCAGCGAAACATCAGACGAGCACGTAGAATACGTAAACTACGCATCCACATGGTTTCATCACTGATATTTAATAAATTGGCCTTAATTAAGTTTTGAATCTGTTCAGTGCCGAGTGATCCCTGAAACTGATCAATTGCATAATCCTGATTCAATAGATCTTGATGATTGGCCAATACCTGTTCTGCATACTGACTGGCTCTTAAGGTTTTCTGCAATTGTACCGCGTCCATCACTCGGTGATTCCCTCAAAACTTTTATTTAGTTATAGCAGGAGTTCAGGCCGAGTGGGAACGGTTTTAAAAGAAATTTATGATTTTCAGGACTTTTCAGTATGCAGATCTTCAAGTACCAATGCCTGATGATCATTGGTCACTTTAGGTAAATACACAATAAAGGTGGTTCCAGCGCCTTCTTTAGAATCTACGGCAATCTGTCCATGGTTCAGATCTACAAAACGCTTACATAGTACCAGACCTAGACCTGCGCCTTTCTCATTGTCTGTGCCTTTTAAGCTCACCGTGAGATTTGGTCTAAACAGATTTTCCATCTGTTCTTCAGTCATACCGAGACCAGCATCCTGAACAGTGATCTTGACTTGCTCACCTTCCATTTCAGCAGCCAGAATCACCTGTCCACCCTGATCCACTGGAGTAAATTTCAGAGCATTCGATACCAGGTTCTGCAAGACCGAAGTAATCATGTTGATATCAGCATGTACCTTGATATCTTCAGGAACCTGGTCAATCAGCTCAATATTCTTTTTCAGCGCCAGACTTTTCAGTACATCACAGACAATTTTAGTAGACTGTTTTAATTCATAATTAATCGGATGATAAACAAAACGTCCACCCTCTGCCATCGCCCAGGTCAACAGACTTTCTAACAAGTTATACGTCGATTGAGCCGTATCATATAAATAATCAGAAATACTCTGGATACTGGATTCATCCAGAGTGTCACGTTCCTGCGCCAATACTTCCGAGAAGCCTAACAGGCCATGGAAAGGTGCACGCAGGTCATGAGCAATAATCTGGAAGAATTTGGTTTTACTAAAGTTTTGTGCACATTGTTGTTCGTATAACTCTTTTAGTTCAGTATGCTCTTCATTCAGTTTGACTCGCTTGACTAAAGTTTCAGCAAATTGCTGAACAATAATAATATCTTCCTGATCAAACCCTTCAGTCTGATCATCAAAGAAAACCACCTGCCCTAAAGACTGCCCTTGAGCTGATTTTAAATTAAATGCCACCAGCCGCTGATGGGCGACACCAAGGCTTTTTACGTAATCTGATAATTCTGCATATGCAGGATGATTTTGATCGATCACATCCATTTCTTGTAAATATTTAGGGATGTCCACATTCTGTGGTACGTGTAAACCGCGAAAACCGAGCGGACAGCTGTGCCAGATATAGGGTTCCGTATGGAATCCGATGATACAGGTCTTGGCGCCGAGTACTTTACGCGCGACTTTACAGAAGGTGTCTAATAAATTGTCAGAGGTATAGACACCTAAAATGAGAGATATACGGCACGAGCTTAACTGCTCCGTATTCTGACCGATCTCTAGCAGTTTTAGTTCCATGTCTGCCTCTCTGGATGTTATGGAATAGAGAATAAAAATTACAACCGACTAAATTGATACAATCAATAACAAAGATTCTATATTTACTCAACGTTAAAATCTCATTTATGGACCAAAGTATTTGTTAACTTATTTCTCTAAAGATACATTCATTGTTTCAATGCATTGATATTTAAATATTAAGAATTACTTGAGAAAATATTCTCCTTATAAAAAATTACATATAATTATTTGAAATTCCTGAATTCATTTCAAATTGTTTCGATATCACCTTAATATCCAAATTATACGAAGATAAAAACAGCTCACTTTTCTTCTGATCTTCAGGTAAATAAAAGCCTTTGAATTTTCAAATATATAGATACTACCTATTGTCACTTTCTAGAAAAGTAGAGCGCTGATAATATTAACTTTGACCTAAATCTATTTCTACCTTTTAAATATTCTTAACAATCATAAAATATTGAGAAATTTAAATAGTTTATTTATGCACTAAAACCTATTTCTTAAGTAATCAAAAATATTAAAAGTTTACATTTTTTTACAGTTAACAATGACTTATAGGAACATTCTTGAATTCTTATAAAAAATTAAAATTAATTAGAGTGAATAAAAAAGCGACAAAATGTCGCTTTTCTTTAATTCAGATTACAATCAGTTATCTGAAATCAGGGCAACTTGCTGCACATAGTTAAACAGCTTTTGCTTTGAGGCTGCCACTTCTTCTTCCGGTGCCTGATTTTTTAGATCACGATGCACACGTAAATAATGCTGACGTAAGGTATGACGCTCTGTCGCATTATAGGTTTTGGTAAATTCGTTAATCGCAGGATCACCATCTTTCACGATACGGTCAACCCAACGCTGCAATTGTGCTGTCTTTTTCAAACCCTGTTTCGGAGTCAGATAAGACAGAATCACGGTTTCATTTTCATTACGGAGTAATTTACCAATACGTGAAAATTGACGACGGCGTGCTTCATGTGAACTGATTTGCTGGACATCCAGCAAAGCTTCAATCAGACGCTCTTCAACGGGTAAATTTTTAATTTGTTTCGCACTCAGTTCTGCCAACTGTGCGCCTAAAGCAGCCATACGCTGAACTGCTTTTTTCTGTTCGGTTTTACTTGCGCGTCCCTCTAAAGATTCAAAGTCTTCTTCAGTTAAACTGCTCGGTCGACGTGCCACGATTAATCTGCCTCATAAAATTTTGCCGCAAACAGTGCCTGAATTTCAGATAAAGCCTTTTCCTCATCTGCACCTTCAATCACTAAGCGTAAAGTTGTTCCTTTGCCCGCACCAAGCATCAGCAAGGACATAATATTTTTGGCATCAACCAATTTGTCCGACTTGCCAATCTGGATACTGGAACGAAATTTGGTGGTAACTTCAATGAGTTTACCTGACGCACGCGCATGTAAACCTAGTTTATTAATTACGTCAACAGTCGTATCAATCATGACCAGTGCTTCATTTCTCGGTGGAGGACTTGAATAGACCATTTTGCCTCAAGCGCTTTTTTTAGTCTATCCACAATATAAACAGAACGATGTTGGCCGCCAGTACAACCAATTGAGATGGTCATATAATGACGATGACCCTCAGCAAAGGTCGGCAGCCATTTGTCTAAAAAGTGATAAATATCCTGAAACATGTCTTCGACCTGATCACTTTTCTCCAGGAATTCCTGTACTGATTGATCGAGGCCTGAGTATTTGCGCAGTTCGAGTTCCCAATGCGGATTCGGCAAATGACGGACATCAAAAACATAATCAGCATCCAAAGGAATTCCATGCTTATAGCCAAAAGATTGCAGAATCACAATCAGGTTATCGGTCTGCCCCAGCTTGTACAGCAAGGTATGTTTCAGATCATGCACGCTTTTATCGGTGGTATCGATATGCACTGTGGAACGGAGTTGGATCGGCATTAGCAGGACTTTTTCTTCCTGAATACACTGATGCAGGCTCTTAAAACGAGCAGCCAAAGGATGCGGACGGCGTGATGCACTGAAACGGGCAATCAGCTCCTGATCCTGCGTGGTCAGATAGATGACATCTACCGTACCATGCTGTTGCAACTGTTCAAATACATGGTCGAATTCCTGCAAATCTGCACGGGTACTACGTACATCCACCCCAAGCGCTAACTGTTCCAGATTATTTTCACAATCCAGCTTCGCCACAATTTCAGGAAGTAAGGCCAAAGGCAGATTATCAATACAGTAATAACCCAAGTCTTCAAGTACCTGCAATGCAGAAGATTTACCTGAGCCAGATTGTCCTGTCATAATTAAAATGCGCTTCATGCCTTACGATCCTTTTACTTATCCAGCTGCGTATTTGATCTGCAGATTATCAATCAGACGAGTTTTTCCTAATTTTGCCGCGATCAGAATCACGACATCCTGATTAAACTCATCAATTTTCTGTAATTCCGGTGTACGGGCTTCTACATAGTCCACTACCAGACCTGCATCTGTCAAAGTTTGGCGGATACCTGCCAGTGCTTCCTCCAAAGTTTTACCTGCATGTAACTGCTGCTCAGCAGTTTTCAGACTTTGAAAAATAACCGGTGCTGTCGCACGTTCCTGCTCGCTTAGATAGCCATTGCGTGAACTGAGTGCCAGACCATCTTCAGCACGGGCAATTGGTACACCAATCACTTCCAGCGGAATATTGAGGTCTTGAACAAACTGACGAATCACAGCCAGTTGCTGATAGTCTTTCTGACCAAAGAAGGCATAGTTGGGCTGAACAATATTAAATAATTTAGTCACCACGACCGCTACACCATCAAAATGACCTGGACGCTGTAAGCCGCACAGGTCATTGGTGATACCAGACACACTGATATTGGTTAGACGTGGCTTGTTACCATACATCTGCTCTACCGTTGGGGCAAAGACAATGTCACAACCTACATCTGCCAGTAACTGCTGATCCTGTTCTAAAGTACGTGGATAATTATCAAAATCTTCATTTGGTCCAAACTGGATCGGATTAACGAAAATACTCACAACAACGACATCACACAGTTTACGCGCCTCACGCACCAGATTCAGATGCCCCTGATGCAGGTTACCCATGGTCGGGACAAAACCAATAATTTTACGCGCAGAACGTGCAGGATTGAGCGAAGCAGATAATCCTTGGATGGTTGTTTCTGTTTTCATGTTACAACTCGACTTGGAATGTTTGTTCAGGTGCTGGGAATGAACCATCTAACACAGCCGCATGATAGGCCTTAAATGCATCCAGAATTGCAGTCGCACCAGACTGTTCTTTCATAAAGTTACGTACAAATTTTGCGGTGTGGCCAAAGGTCAGACCGAGCATGTCCTGAACGACCAGTACCTGACCATCAGTGGCTGCCCCTGCTCCAATGCCAATCACCGGAATATGCGGGAATAGTTCAGTAATTTCCTGACCCAATTGTGCAGGCACACATTCCAGTAACAACACTGCTGCACCGGCTTCAACCACCGCCTTACAGTCAGCAATCAGTTGATCGGCCGCTTCACGGGTACGAGCCTGTAGCTTATAGCCACCAAAGACATGCACCGACTGTGGAGTGAGACCCAAGTGAACACAGACTGGAATCCCGTTACGGGTTAGAATCTGAACGGTTTCCGCCAACCAGGTACCACCTTCCATCTTGACCATTTGTGCACCGGCTTGCATCACCGTTTTTGAGCTTTGTAACGCATCATTCAGAGTGGCATAACTCATAAATGGCAGATCAGTCATAATCAGTGCATGCTTATTGCCACGGCGAACCGCTGCGGTATGGTAAGCCATATCTTCTACAGTCACAGGCAAGGTTGAATCACGACCCTGAATCGACATACCCAAAGAGTCGCCAATCAGAATACTGTCAACTTCAGCAATTTCCATGGCTTTGGCCATACTGGCATCATAGCAAGTCAGGCAAGAAAATTTGCGTCCTTCCGCTTTATATCGTCTTAAATCACTGAGACTGATCATGAAGATGTTCCTCTATTATTGAAGTTCTCTCGAACATGCCAATAATTAAAAATTAAATATTTGCCCAATTCGTGNNAGCTGCAAGTTGGCATCAATATCCAGTAATGGCACCAATACAAAATCACGTTCCAGCACGCCCACATGCGGTACGGTTAACCGTTCATTTTGAATCTGCTCATCACCGTAAATGAGCAGATCCAGATCCAAGGTACGCTCACCCCAATGGCGTAGACGTACACGCCCAGCCTCCTGTTCGAAGGTTTGCAAACGATCCAGCAGATCCAGCGGTGCTAGATCCGTAATTAACTGTACGACAGCATTAAAATAATTGGGCTGATCTTGTGGCCCCATAGGTGGGCTTTGATATAGATGCGAGGTTTTGACCTGTCCCAGACTTGCCAGCTTTTGCACGGCTTCAGCCAGAATCTGGCGTGAATCGCCCAGGTTACTTCCTAAACCGATATAGGTCACTGTCATTGTGTAGGCCCAAAAATAACCTGGCTTAAATCACGCTGCACCCGTTTACGCTTGGTAATTGGATGGTCTGCACCAATGTCACCGCTGGCACCGGCCGCCACATGAGAAACCGGTTTGCTACGCTCATTCTCAAATTTGGCTTTACGCGCACGACGGCTACGTGGTTCCGGCTCATTCACCAGAGGTTCAATCTCGGTTACTACATCTTGTGCAGCCAGACGCTGTTCCAGATGTTCTTCCTGAGAAGCCTTGCGACGGCTCTTGGCACGCTGACGATTATATTGGGCAATGGCACGCTCTTTTTCATCGCTGCTCATTTGCTGATAGGCTTCCCACCAACTTCCCATGCCCTGTGCAGTTTCATCGCCTGATTTTTCACGCAGCAACAAAAAGTCAAAGCCGGCACGGAAACGTGCATGACCTGATAATGCTTCAATTTGCTGTGGTTTTGGATTGAGCAAGCGGGTTTGCATTTCCCAGACTTCACGAATGAAAGTTTCCGCAAAGCGTGGAATCACGGTACGAGTGGCCTGACGTTTCAGTACATCCAGTCCTGCCTGCGCACGTGCTTCCGCCGGCACTACACCTTTGGACAGATAGAAATCACAGCGCTCCAGGAACGGTTGCCACAACAATACCGCATAGAAGAAAGCCGGGTTGATGGTCTTGCCAATTGAAATACGCTGATCGGTATTTTTCGCTGCCAGTTCAATAAATGCAGTAATGTTTGGTTTGATATCCGCAAACAGCTGACGCCAGATGCCAAAATCGATCAGCATTGGCATCACACGATTCAGATGTCCCATAGTGAATAGCTTTTGCGATTCATCATAGAGACGGTGTGGAGACACATCACGTAGAAGCTGGGTCATTTCCGGAGTGAAAATATCCAGAATGGCTTCATCAATACTGAAATTGAGTTTGGCTGCAAAACGTAAAGTTCGCAGCATCCGAACCGGATCTTCCTCAAATCTTAAAGTCGGATCACCCAGTAAACGCAGTGTTTTATGTTTAATATCATCTACTGCATTGCAAAAATCCAGCACGATACCTTTGCGTGGCTGATAATACATGGCATTGATTGAAAAATCTCGACGAGCAAAATCCTGCTCAATGGTGCCCCAGTTATTATCGCGCAGGATCATCCCTGCTGCAGAGGTCACCGCTTTTTTAGGAGGCGCACGGAAAGTTGCCACTTCAACCAGTTCACGGCCCGAATAGACATGCGCCAGCTCGAAACGTCGTCCGATAATCCGACAACGCCGTCCGAACACTTCTTTAACCTGAGCTGGTGTAGCATTGGTCACTGCATCGAAATCTTTGGGATTTAAACCCAGCATCAGATCCCGGACACCACCACCTACGATATAAGCTTCATAGCCTGCCTTAGTTAAGGCATCAATCACATCGAGAATATAAGAAGGTAATTGAGCGGTTGATAAACCACATTTTGACGCGCGCAAAGTTTGCAAAAGACGCTGTCTCCTACGTCTGAACGTAAAATTCTAAGATGACGCTAATCATATCGCTTACACCGCTAAAGGGCAATTTGATTATGTCATTCTCATGGTTCAGATGGATGGCTTATTTACGCTAAATTCAGCAGGGTTACAAAGCCAGTCTATCCTTGTTTTTGGCAAATAAGGCCGGCCCGATTCCTTTGACCTGTTGAATATCTTCAATTGTTTTAAATTTACCGTTTTTCTGCCGGTATTCAATGATCGCTTCCGCTTTCTTCTGCCCGATGCCATTTAACTGCTGTAACTGCTCGATACTGGCCTGATTCAAGCTAATTTTATCAGTAGCTGAAGAGGCGGATAATGCAGGTTTAGCCAGATAATGATTGTTTTCAGAAACGGGGGTAGCAGCAGCAATTTTCTTCTTCAGGCGTGCATCATGCTGCTGCTGACGTACTTTCCATTCTGCATAATCGGTTGCAGTTGCATGTACTGTTTCAATTGAAGTATAGGCCAGCCAAATGCCTAGCAGGACAGTATTAATCCATGCCGGACCTATGCGATGTTGTACTTTGTTCATGAGCGGCTCTTTGTTTTAATTCTAATTTGGCCTGTTCCCAGAGCTGATCCAATTCAGCCAATGACAGGCTTTCCAGGTTGAGTTGCTGTTGTTCTGCCTGATCTTCCATCAGGGCAAAGCGGGTCCGGAATTTATGGATTGTGCCCAATAATGCCATCTCGCTTGAGACACCAAGTTTACGACCAACATTCACCAGTGAAAATAAGCAGTCGCCAAATTCTTCGAGTATTTCATCGGAATTTTGTCCAGCAACGGCTTCTTTTAGCTCATCCAGTTCTTCTTCCAGCTTGCCATAGGCACCCGCGACATCTGGAAAATCAAAGCCGATTTTGGCGACATTTTTCTGGATCTCATCCGCCTGTTGCAGTGCGGGTGCATGCTTAACCTCATCCAAACGTGAACGTGGCTTACCCTGTTTTTCTTTCTGCTTGATTTCTTTCCAGAGCACCGAGACATCTTCAGGGCTCAGCTGTGCAAACTGTTCCGCCTGAAACACATGCGGATGACGACGGATCAGTTTATCGGTAATCGCCTGCACCACATCCTGAAAATCAAAAGCGCCCTGCTCGCTATACATTTGTGACTGAAATACGACCTGTAAGAGCAAATCACCCAGTTCATCCCGCACCTCATCAGCTTGGCCAGAACGCACCGCTGCTTCAACTTCATAGGCTTCCTCAATCGCATATTTGGTCAGAGATTCGGGAGTTTGCTGCCGATCCCATGGACATTTTTCACGTAACTCACGCATGACTTGGAGTAATTGTTCCACTGTAAAACCTCTTCTTTACCAAATAGCCGCATTATTTTGCCTGTTTCTTCCTATGCTCAAGAAAAAAAGACAATAAGGAGATCAAGCACATGCACAGTATATTGATTAGTGGTGCAGCACAAGGAATTGGTGCCGCGACAGCTAAGCTATTTTACCAGCAAGGTTATAAAGTCGGAATTTATGATATTAATCATGAACAGGCAGAACAATTGGCCCAGCAACTCGGTGAACATGCCAAAGCCGGCTTTCTGGATGTAACCGATTATACTTCATGGGAAAGAGCCTTATCTGAATTCGCATCCTGGGCCGGTGAAATCAATATTCTGGTAAATAACGCCGGAATTTTATATTCCGGTCCTTTTGAAGAAACCAATATTACAGATCACCATCGTACCCTTGACGTGAATATCAAAGGCGTCCTGAATAGCTGTCATGCTATGCTGCTTTGCCCTATTTAAAGCAGGCTTCCTTTGCTCGGGTCATTAACCTATCTTCAGCATCAGCGATTTATGGCCAAGCGGATCTGGCTTCCTATGCAACCAGCAAATTTGCGGTTCGTGGTTTGACTGAAGGCTTGGATATTGAATGGCAAAAATATAGCATTCGGGTATTCGATGTGATGCCGCTTTTTGTTAGCACTGCAATGGTGAAAGATATGCAGGCTGAAAGTATCAAAAAAATGGGCGTGCATCTAAAAGCTGAGGATGTAGTGCAGGATATTTTCAAACTGGCACAGCTAAAAGATTCAATTTGGCAAGTGACGCATCATCCGGTCGGATTCAAGAGTAAGTTTTTATTTCACTTATCTCGAATAAGTCCACAGTTCGTTAACCGGCTGAGTAATTTAATGATTGCCAAACAATAAGAAATATTTTGGGCTTACTCTACTTTTAAACAGCTTGATGAATCTGAATCGCTGGAAATCTTAGGCCTTTACAGGAATGCTCGCTTTGCCAGGCCACAGTGAGCATGCAACCCGCTAAGATATAGTTTTGATAGGCATAAATTCCAATTTCTGGATGTTCACAACGTCCTCCATCCTGATGTGGATGAATCTGGGTATTCAGCTCATTCAGGTTTATCCGGATTCCAAGTCCTGACGCTTTTAGGACTGCCTCCTTGGTGGTCCAGACTTTAAACCAGTATTCAGGATCATAATGTAATGCTTGCCACTGTTTCAGCTCTTCAGGATGAAAAGCATGTTGGGCTAAGGCTTCAAAACGTACATTTCGATTAAGTTCTTCGATATCGATCCCCAAATTCTGAATACTTTTGCTTGTTGCTAATGCATAGAAGTTTTGGCTATGAGTATGATTAAAGCCAAAGTCTGGATAGGCCGGAAGATAGGGTTTGCCGTATTCGGTGGCAGCAAAATCTGAAGACTGGACCGGTCGATTGAGTTGTTTTGAAAGTAACTGATTACGATAGTTATAAATTAATTGTTTACGCTGCTGAATATAGGTTTTCCGATCTAAGTCTTGTAAATGTCTAAATCGTGGTGCCAGCGCAATCCAATCAATATGAATAATAAACTTCAAAAATAGTCGCCCTTATAAAAAATGTTACTTTTAGGGCTTTCAGTATAAATCAACCTGATTGCCTCTCTGACAAACTATAGCTAATATCTTAAAATATATTTTAATAAAACTTAAATAAAACAATAAAATATACTGTAAATCAAAATAAATAATTGAGCTTTCAAGCTATTTTTAATTGAATAAAAAATAGTTACAATCCAACTACAATTTTATACATAGAAAAAACAGAGGGTCATATCTTTAAGCAAATCATACTCAGTACTGCAATTGCTGCACTATCATTTTCAACACAAGCTGGCTCTTGGCTAGAAGCTGCTACTGCAGTTATGGGAGCTAGAAACGGCGCAATCATGGATCAGGCTGAAGCAAATATGGAGCGTAGCCGCGCACAGGCGAATGCTGCTGTTGCACGTGCAGACCGTGCTTATGCTTCCAATTATAATAATGCTTCAAATCAAAATAACGGTGTCTACTCAACAACATACTTAAAAGGATTAGATTGTACAGATTTGGCAGTAGAAGCGCGCAGCTTTGAACGCACCTTAGAAGCAAGTCAAAATGCACTCAACCAGGCGAATGCTCAAGCCAATAATCCTGTTTCTAAATTGGCAGGTATTGCAAGTGGTGCATTATCTGCTTTTGCAGGTCAATCACAAACAGTTGCGCGCGCAACTGAAATTACCAATGCTTTTACTGGCAATAACAATCAAAATAATATTGCTGCTTCTCAAGCCGATGCTGACGTAGCTTTAGCTAATCTTGAAAATATCCGTATTTATCAAAAAGCAAAAAAATGCTCAATCTAAAATATGAATAAATAAAAAAGCCTGCTTTTGCAGGCTTTTTTATTTAAATATGGCAATTAACCACGTTTAAATTTTTTCTCGGCTTTCTTGAATTTTTGTACATAACGACGGCGACGCGCAGCAGTACGTTCATCCAATTGTGACTTACGGCCTTCAAACGGGTTCTCTGAGGTTTTAAATTCAATTTTTACCGGTGTACCTTCAAGTTTGTACACTTTACGGAATACGTTTTCTAGGTAGCGGCGATAGTCCGCAGGTGTCTTATCTACCTTATTACCGTGAACCACGATGGTCGGTGGATTCTGTCCGCCCATATGCGCATAACGCATCTTGATACGACGACCTTGTACAGTAGGTGGTTGGTGCGCTTCAGTGGCATCATTCAGGATCTGGGTCAACTTCGCTGGTGATACTTTCAGATGTGAAGAATCATAAGCACGGTGAATCGATGGATACATCTCCCCGACCCCTGTACCATGTAACGCAGAAATCAGGTGGATTTTAGCCCAAGGAATAAAGTCAAAACGACGCTCTACATCGAGCTTACATTGTTTACGATCATATTCAGACATGTTGTCCCATTTATTGATCGCAATCACCATGGCACGGCCAGCTTCCAGCGCATAACCGATCAGGTGCAAGTCCTGCTCTACAATGCCTTCACGAGCATCCACCACGATCACCACTACGTGCGCGTCTTTCATCGCCTGTAAGGTTTTCACAATTGAGAATTTCTCAATCATTTCATCAACCTTACCTTTACGGCGTACCCCAGCGGTATCAATCAGGGTGTATTGACGACCATCACGCTCAAAAGGAATATAGATCGAGTCACGCGTCGTTCCTGGCTGGTCAAACGCTACAACACGCTCTTCACCCAATAGACGGTTTACCAGTGTCGATTTACCTACGTTTGGACGACCAATAATTGCAAGACGTAGACCAGTATTCTTGTCATGTTCTTCCGGACTTTCATCTTCAGGCACACCTTCAAGTACTTCTTCCAGCATTTGCTGTACGCCACGGCCGTGGCTGGCAGCAACCTGCATAGGCTCACCCATACCGAGTTTATAAAACTCAACCAGAGCAGCTTCAGCATGTACACCATCAACTTTGTTAGCTACAAGGAAAACTTTCTTGCCCAAAGTACGCAGTTCACGAGCGATCTGTTCATCAGATGCCAGTAATCCGGCACGTGCATCGACCACAAAAATGATCATGTCAGCTTCATGGATCGCGGTTTTAGACTGCTCAGCCATGTAGGAGTCAATACCACCTTCATTTTCACCGATACCACCGGTATCTACGACAATGAAAGATTTGTTTTGATAGATCGCATCACCATATTTACGGTCGCGTGTCAGACCTGCAAAGTCTGCCACCAATGCGTCACGGCTCTTGGTTATCTGGTTAAACAGAGTTGATTTTCCGACGTTCGGACGACCAATGAGCGCAATTACGGGTTTCATAGATTAACCTTTATTCAATATCAGGCTGTCTAAAAATGGCCTGAACATCAGAAAGTTTTGGAAGAAAAAGGGAATAGGATTAAAGCCTAAAATAAATAAAAACACGGGGCATTGAATATTCAATCACCCCGCGTAAAAAATACGGTTGGCTTATTTTAGCATAAGCCAAACAAAAATTAACGATTCTGCCAGATGCTTAATGCACCCTTGCGAGTCGAAACATAGAGCTGGTTGTCAATTACGCGTAAATGACGCACTTCACCAGAAGTTTTAGCACGGCCAATAATCTGTCCTGTTGATGGATCTAACAGGTGCAGTACTCCGTCCAGATCACCTACGACAAGTTCAGTTCCAAGCATTACCGGATTGCTCAGCTGACGATTCAACAACTGGTCATTTTCCCATAAAGGCTGGCCAGTGGTAATTTCATAAGCGCTGATTTTACCATCGGTTTGGGCAACAAACACGCCATTACCAACCACTTCCGGTCGCTGGATACTGCTAGCATCTTCACTCCAGATTACCTGTTGTGAAGCCAGATCAAATACAGTCACCTGACCTTGATAGCTAGTGGTCACAATAAACTGACCTGCTACGACAGGATCACCGTCAATATCGATCAAACGCTGAATGTCCGAACGACCATCAGAAATCGCAACACGGCGCTGCAATTTAGGCACACCACTTAGGGCATCGATTGCATAAATATAAGCATTTGAAGTCGCAATCAATACATTACGTGCATCTAAAGGCACTGGAGCCGCCATGCCACGCAGGCTAAACTGGACATTCGGTAAATCGTAGGTCCATACCTGAGCGCCTGAAGCCACTTCGTGGGCATATACAGTACCATCATTAGTAACAGTAATTACGCGACCTGCATGAACCAGTGAAGGCGCCAAAATGGCACCAGTCAATTGTGCAGTCCAGCGTTGTTCACCAGTCTGCTGATCTAGTGCGATCAGTTGGCCTTTATTACTGCCAACCACCACGATCCCATCAGCGGCTTCAACGCCAGAGCTTAAAGTATCTTTGCTGACTTTTTTCTGCCACAGGCGCTGCTTGCCATTAAAAGCAGTGACTTCACCCTTAGGGTCGATCGCAAATACGACTCCGTTATCCGCATCCAGACGTAAACGTAGCGGATCAGCCTTCTCTGTTGAAGAAACACTGGTCGAAAATACAGGAACAAGTGTTTTAGTCTGACTGATTTTTGGAAGTGGATTCGGTTTTACTTCTGGTACTTTATTGGTCTTACCCGCACAGCCAGCGAGTGCAAGAGTTAAAACAGTTAAAGCACAGGTGATTTTATATGTTCTGTTCATTCAGCTTCTTCCACTTGTGTTTCTATAATTGGGCGTTCGATTTCCGGGTCATCGACCAACACGCCTACGCTTTCGAGCTTAATTTGTAAAATTTGACGTTCTTCTTTACGTTCAATCAAAGCATCCCATGCACTTTGATATACTTTTTTGGCATTTTCAATATCATTTTTGGCAACATAGATATCGCCACGAGCTTCATCAGCGGTTGCTTTAAATGCAGGTTCAGTGACTGCATCTAAAGTTTTCAGGGCTGCATCATATTTTTTCTGTGCTAATTGTGCATAAGCCAGACGCAATTTAACAACCTGAACTAGGCCTTTATCGTCAACTTTAGAGTTTTCAACTTTTTGCAATGCTTTCTCAGCGGCAGCATAATCTTGCTTGTCATAAGCCAGTTTCGCCATGACCAGCTGGGTTTGAATCGCTTGGGCCGAATCCGGTGCTTCTTTAACAATCTTGTCTGCAGTTTCAGACAGCTTGGCAAAAGCATCACCATCTGCAGCCTGTGCTTCATCCATCAATTGCTGAACCTTGGCAGTCTGCATTTGCGATTCTGCCAAGTTTTTCTTCTGCCAATATTCCCATCCGAAAAAGGCAATCAGCGCAACCAGAATCCCGATAATGATCGAAGAACCATACTTCTTCGTGAAGGATTTCAAACTTTCAAGTTGTTCATCATCAGTCATTGCGCTCATGCGATTACCTTTTTCCTAATGTTTTATCGATTATTTTGAAGAAATTTTAGTACTGAAAAATGCGACAAAGTCAGCAAATGGCACAGTAGATTGCTCTGCAGTCGCCAGCTCTTTCACCGTAAAGCTTTGTGTTTCAAGTTCACGCTCACCGATAATGGCTGCATATAAAGCACCGGCCTGATCGGCTTTTTTCATTTGCGATTTCATTGAACCCTGAGAGCCGACTTTCAGACGAATATTACTGCCTGCAGCTTCCAATTGATCACGAATCTGTTCAGCCAATACCAGTGCTTTACCTTGAGAAGCAGGATCGGCAACCAGGAATACTTCGCAATCACGTACTGGCGTATTGTCTTCCACCTGTTCCAGGAGAAGCAATAATCGCTCCATCCCCATCGCGAAACCAACTGCAGGCACAGATTGATCCGCTTTGCCTTTCAATTGACCGACCAAGCCATCATAACGACCACCAGCACACACAGTACCTTGCGAACCTAAGTGAGTAGTGGTCCATTCAAATACGGTTTTGTTATAGTAGTCCAGACCACGTACCAGTTTCTGATTGATGACGAAGCTAATACCGGCATCTGACAAATACTGTTGTAACTGGTTAAAGTGTGCCAGTGTTTCTTCACCCATAAAGTCGTGAAGTTTTGGCGCATTTTCTAGAATGCTTTGAGTTTTGGCATCTTTGGAATCCAGAATACGCAGCGGATTAGTCGTCAGACGACGTTGAGAATCTTCATCCAGATCCGCTTTATGCGCTTGCAGGAACTCTACCAGTGCCGCACGATACGCTGCACGTTCATCAGACTCGCCCAGTGTATTCAGTTCAAGTTGAACTTTGTCAGCAACGCTCATACGTTTCCAAAGGCGCGCAGTCATCAGAATCAGCTCTGCATCTTGATCAGGTGTTGCCACACCAAAGGTTTCCACACCAAACTGGTGGAACTGACGATAACGGCCTTTTTGCGGTTTTTCATAACGGAACATCGGTCCGATATACCACACTTTCGGTGTTGCACCACGAAGCAGGTTATGTTCCAGCATCGCACGTACACAGCCCGCTGTTCCTTCAGGACGTAAAGTCAGAGACTCAGGCGGATTACCTTTGTCCAGGAAGGTGTACATTTCTTTTTCAACGATATCTGTGGCATCACCGATCGAACGTTTAAACAGATTGGTCTGTTCAACCATCGGCAAACGGATCTGTTGATAGCCATAGGCATCCATCAGACCTGACAGATGCTGTTCAAGACGTCTCCAAGCTGGGGTTTGCGTTGGGAGAATGTCATTAAAACCTTTGATTGCGACGATTGAACTCATGATCTACTCAGAAAAACTTGTGCGAATAATTTCTTTTGATTTGGCTTCTTCAAGCTCGGAAACACGTTGACGAACCATTGATTCGATTTCATCAACCAGTTGATTGGTATCGATTAAATGACTCTTTTCACCATTACGATACACCAGTGAGCGCGGACTTGCACCTACTACACCAATATCGGCTTCTTTGGCTTCACCCGGACCATTCACTTTACAGCCAATCACAGACACATCCATCGGAACACGGACATCTTCCAGACGTTCTTCAAGGGTCTGCATTACTTTAATCACGTTAAATTCCTGACGTGAACAGCTTGGGCAGGCAATGAAGTTAATTCCATTAGAACGAAGACCCAGCGATTTCAGGATATCAAAACCAATCTTGATTTCTTCTTCAGGCTCGGCTGCCAGAGAAATACGCATGGTATCGCCAATGCCTTCCATCAGTAGACCGCCAAGAGCAATCGCTGATTTTACTGAACCGGTACGATACACACCCGCTTCAGTCACACCCAAGTGCAGTGGATTATCAATCTGTTTAGACAGCAGACGATAAGCATCCATAGTCAAAAACACATTTGAAGCTTTAACCGATACTTTAAATTCATGGAAATTCAGACGATCCAGAATGTCGATATGACGCATCGCAGATTCCAGCAATGCTTCACCTGTTGGCTCGCCATATTTTTTCTGGATATCTTTTTCCAGTGAACCGGCATTCACGCCAATCCGCATAGAAATGTCATTATGACGTGCTGCTGCCACGACTTCACGAATCTTGGCTTCCGAACCGATATTCCCCGGGTTAATACGCAGACAGTCTGCACCCAGATCAGCAACAGCCAGCGCAATTTTATAGTCGAAGTGAATATCTGCGACCAGTGGTACGTCAACTTGCTTACGAATTTCACCAAATGCGGCCGCTGCTTCCATACTTGGAACAGAGACACGCATGATGTCTGCGCCTGCATCCACACAACGCTGAATTTGAGCAACAGTTGCTGCGACATTGCAGGTTTCAGTATTGGTCATTGACTGAACAGTGATCGGTGCATCACCACCGACATAGACAGAACCGACACGGATTTTACGTGTTGGACGGCGCTGAATTGGATTTACGATCATGATTTCGCCCTATCTGCTCACCATTAACGTGATAAACGGAAATCTGCTTTTCCGTTAACCGTATAAGGTGACAATGCAATACTTTCATTATTTAAACTGAGTGATACTGCTGTCGCATCATCCAGTCGGATCTGGAATGGCGCTTCACCGTTCAGCTCTATAGTAGACGCCTGACGACCAGTGGCCAGCACGTTACCACCTGCATCTACAATATGCACAGAGGTCGGACGGCTAAAATCAAGCTTGAGCTGATCACCGGACATGGCAGCACCGGCATCCAGATTTAAAATTTCGACATCAGAAGAGGTGTCCGCAACTTCGGCACTATTCTCGCTGCTCTCTGACCAGTTCTGGATCATGGCGACCAGTGCACCCAAGATCAGTACTATAACCAGTGCAATCAGGCCACGCTTTAACCATTTGCGGTTACGATCACGTTTTGAACCTGGCAATTTACCCATGATCTTGATTGGAGAATCTTTCAGGGCGTGCGTTGCAACCATACCGGTATCATTGGCATAAATTTCATCAAAACGCTGAATCAGGCTAGAAGCATCGACACCGAGATATTTGGCATAGGTGCGGTAATAGCCCTTGATAAAGGTCGCTTCAGGCAAAGATTTATAATCATCCTTTTCCAAGGCATTCAGGGTCTTTACCGGAATATTGAGTTCTTTGGCAATGTCTTCAAGCTCACGTTGCTGATTAATACGAATCTTGCGTAAGTACTCACCTGGACGCTGAACATTTCCTAACGCGTTTGGAGCTACGCTCGAATTATTCGAATCTGAATTAGGATTTACTTCCATACGGCCTCAGTACTGTACTGTAATTGCAAATAACGTTGGTATTCCGGGCTTTCAGGGAACAATGCACGTAATTGATTGACCAATACCTGCATGCCTAACTGATCGCCACTGGCACGCGCAGTGCGAATGCCAATCCAGAGCGCACGGGCACTCTGGTTTTTCTGCCCCACGCCACGTACAAACTGTTCATACATTTGAGTCGCGGCCGGGAACTGCTGGTTCAGATAAAAAATTTCTGCCAACTCTAACATTGATATATACGAAGCGCGATTAGCCTGTAGTGCCTGTTTGAATGATTTTTCAGCATTCACCAAATCACCCTGTTTCAGGTAAATCCGTCCCATATTTTCAAGGGCACGAAATCGCTGGTCATAACCTAAAGTTGCGCCGGCAATTTCGAACTGCTCGATCGCATCTTTATAGCGCTCAAGCTGATATAAATAGGTGCCGTAGTTATTTCGTGCCTGGGCATTTTTGGGATCTGCCGAAATTGCACGCTTGAAATAACCTTCGGCCTTTTCAAGATTAGGTTTGCTGCCTTCCTGCTGAAGCAGCACGCCCATCATCATATTGGCTTGCGAATCACGCGGATTAGTTTCCAGTGCCTGATCCAGCGCACGTTTAGCTGAATCCAGATCACCGTTTTTAAGATATTCAACCGCCAACTGAGTACGAACCTTGGTGGCTTTTTCCGGGTCCTTCTGACCCAGATCTGGCGTTTGACACGCAGTTAAAACCAAAGACCCACATACTACTGAAACCAAAGCAAGTTTAGATGTCAGATTACTCAATTGGCGACCTCTTGTTATCCTTGTGAGCGCATAATCTCGTTGGACTGCGCAATTTTCTTTTTCCACTGTTCCGCACGACGGGTACGGTCAGCGACTTGTCCTACCAGTTGTCCACACGCAGCGTCGATATCATCACCACGTGTCTGACGAATCGTACACACAAAACCGGCATCAGACAAAGTTTTTTGGAAAGAAATAATCCGGTTACGGCTTGAACGGCCATATGGCGCATGCGGGAACGGGTTAAATGGAATCAGGTTAATCTTGCTTGGCAGATCTTTGAGCAGCTTGATCATCTGCTGGGCATGTTCAGGCTTGTCATTTACGCCATCCAGCATTACGTATTCGATGGTTACGTGCTTACGCGCACTTTCATTACCATCTTTAGTGATATAACGCTGACAAGCGGCAATAAGCTGCTCTAGTGGATATTTTTTGTTGATTGGCACCAGTTCATTACGCAGTTCATCATTGGTTGCGTGTAATGAGATCGCCAAAGCCACATCAATATCTTGTGCCAACTGGTCAATTTTCGGCACGACACCAGACGTTGAAAGCGTCACGCGGCGTTTAGACATGCCATAAGCAAAATCGTCCAGCATAATGCGCATAGAATTTAATACAGCGTCATAGTTCAGCAATGGCTCGCCCATACCCATCATCACCACGTTGGTCACTGAACGCTCACGCTCAGCCACAGGCACTTCTTCCATATAGGAGTAGTTTGCCATCCACAACTGACCGATGATTTCAGCTTGAGTCAGGTCACGCTGGAAACCTTGCTTACCGGTTGAACAGAATGAACAGTCCAGGGCACAGCCTACTTGTGAAGAAATACACAGGGTCTTACGTGAGCCGGTCTTGTCTTCTGCCGGAATCAGGACAGTTTCAACCAGAGAGCCGTCACCATCACCGACACGGAATACCCATTTACGGGTACCGTCTTTGGAATAGTTTTTATGCACCACTTCTGGCGCTTTAATTTCACAAATCTTTTCCAGTTTTTCACGCAGCTTGCCTGAGATATTGGTCATCTCGGCAAAATCAGTCACGAAATACTGATGAATCCATTTCATCACCTGACCGGCACGGAACTTCTTCTCGCCCATATCTTCGAAGAATTTTTCCATTTGCGGACGTGACATGCCTAGTAAGTTCACTTTTTCCACAGAATTTTGCTGTGCAGGAGTGGACGGAGATTGTTGCTGTGCATCAGAAACTGCTGATGTAGCGACCACTTCAGTACTCATGTGTATACCTAAACCATGTCTAAAGATGAAAGGAGAAGCTCAATATCTGAGCAAAGAATTATTCAGAGAATAAAAAAACCAGATAAGTATAATAACACTTATCTGGTTTGAATACTGCGTATTAACGAGTACGTGGAGCAATCTCAGTTTGCGCGAAGAAGTAGTTAATTTCGCGGTCAGCAGATGCTACAGAGTCAGAACCGTGAGCAGCGTTTTCGTCGATGCTTACAGCGAAGTCTGCACGGATTGTACCAGGAGCAGCTTCTTTAGGGTTAGTCGCGCCAAGGATGTCACGGTGAGCAAGAACAGCGTTTTCGCCTTCAAGAACTGAAACAACAACTGGACCAGAAGTCATGAATGCAACTAGGTCACCGAAGAAACCACGTTCTTTGTGCTCAGCGTAGAAGCCTTCAGCTTCAGCTTGAGTCAGGTGTTTCATTTTAGTCGCAACGATTTTAAGACCTGCTTTTTCGAAACGAGCAAAGATGTCACCGATGTGGTTTTTAGCAACTGCGTCTGGTTTTACGATAGATAATGTACGTTCAATAGCCATGATTGGCTCCTTAAGTCAATTGTTGACATGAAAATTTGCCGCATTATACCGAATAATGGACTTTTTTCTGCCTTTAAACTGTAAAAAAATTGCTTTTTTCAATTGGCAATTAACGTGCTTCGTCAATCCATGCCATTTGAATGGCTTCCAGAAGCCCTTCGGTTGATTTGGTTGGATCATCTTCAAAATCAGGAAGTGCACATACCCAGGCATGCAGGTCAGTAAAGCGAACCCATTGCGGATCCACGTCTGGATGCGCTTCATACAATTCAATCGCGATATCGAGGGTATCAGTCCAACGTAAACCCATGTCTATTCCTAAGCCTATTTACTGTGATGTAGTACTTTAGCAAATCTGCAAATTTCTGCGAGCCTTTGCCAGATCATCTCGTAATTTTTTACAACATGATATTAAAAAAAGGTGCCGTAAATACAATCATGGTGGCTACCAGTGCGCCCAATATGGCTCCTACCGCCACATCACTCGGATAATGCAAGCCTAAAACCATTCGAGAGATCGCCACCAGAATGGCAAATGGCAACATTAAAAACAGCAAGAAAGGTACGATATAACCCAGTACGATTGTGACCATCACCGCATGCAAGGTATGTCCCGAAGGAAAACTAAAATGGTCCAGCGGATGCTCACAAAGCCGAATCACCTGATGCACCTGGTAAGGACGTGGCCGTACTGTTTTGGTTTTTAAGAGTTTATAAATCAGGGTCCCAACCATACTGCCAAACACCAGATAAACAATCTGTAAGGTATACATCAGACCCTGAATCAGCCAGACGGCAATGAGCATCAAATACCAGAATACGCCATTGCCCAACCGGCTAATGATTTTAAAAAAAGCCGCAATGCGTTCTGAATGTGAAAAATGATTAAGATAAATACAGCCTTTTAAATCAATTTCTAAAAACTTTAATTTTGCATTCTGAAATTTCATTGTAGAGCTCTTATTGTTTTATGCCCTGCATTTCAGGTTTTGTACGACTGAAAAATAGAGCTTGTTCAAATTGACGCATGAGATAATCGCTATTCACCTTTTTTAGTTTCTTAATACCTGCATCCTTCTGTAATCGTTATAAATCGCCTAATTCAAACATCTAACAGATGAATTCTTACTACTATCCCAACCTACTCAGCCAACTTTTCCGATCATGTTGCAGCTGTAAACAAGTACATCCATGATCATTAGCGATCATTGCTCCACCGCTGGCCATCGCCTCCTGCACTATATTTTCTAAGCTTTCAATCCGACCTATCCCTGAACTGTTAATAGATAATTTATTTATACTGGTATTCAGTGAAATAAGTCTGAATTACCACATTCAATTCATTCTTTGAGAATAATTATCTAGCCTTTAACAAAACCTGAGAAGGATCGAATGTGCTTCGAGTATAGTGCAGTTATAGCGCCCAAGACTTTGGTGAAAATGTATCTGGAAGCCGCTTCTTGCCTTGCTCTTACTCAAAATTTGGTTATTTCAAAGCATTTAAAAGTTAAAGAGATATAACTATCCATACTTTTGATCAAGTATGAAATTAAGGTGTGACTGTTTTATGAATTGATTTATGGGGGCTGAATATTTCTTACATTATTAAACTTGCTGATGCTTTACGCCTGTTCTATCTGCCTTTTCAATTTCTTTACTATACTTCTGCTCAACTAATAACCGATTAAATACCTGATTCATGCCGATGGATTCAACTTATAAAATAATTGCCATTTTGGGATATGATTTATTTTTTGAGATCACCTTTTATCCTCAAATTCCCAGTCAGGCAACAAATCTACTCCAAACAATAAACATAAAATTGGAATTAAGACAGCTAACAATAAACTTAATGAAAACCAGCTAAATCCCCAATACATCACGATAAATAATCGTTTGGATTTGTTGCTATAAAGTTTCGGTATTTTTAAATTCGACTCCACATTGCTCAAGCTCTTAATCACCTACTCCCACTTCAGTCCAAGCATAGATATGATTTTCCATATTAAAAATTCAGTTCGATCTTTCATCTTATCTTCTTATATTTATTTAAATTATTATTTGACTATATAAAAACCCACTCTAGTGAGTGGGTTTTCGCATTCAAATCAAATGATTCAAGAAATTAGTTTTTCTCTTTATCTATGATTTTGTTTGCTTGAATCCAAGGTATGAACGAGTACAAAACACTGTTTTGTACGAAGTGCAAGGAAGCAAAGCATTGCTTTGAATGAAGCGCAAGGAATGAAAACCACTGCTTTCCTTTCTTTGAGACACACAATTTTAACTAAGGATGTCAGTCATTTTTACAAGATATAAAAAAGCCCCTGTTATAAAACAAGGGCCTTGTAACTCAGAAATTAGAACTTAGTTCTTTTCTTTGTCTACGATTTTGTTTGCTTGAATCCAAGGCATCATCGCACGCAGTTTAGCACCAGTTTGTTCGATACCGTGTGCAGCGTTTTGACGACGACGAGCAGTCATAGATGGGTAGTTCAACGCACCTTCCTGGATGAACATCTTCGCGTATTCACCAGATTGGATACGTTTAAGCGCATTACGCATTGCTTCACGAGACTGTTCGTTGATTACTTCAACGCCAGTTACGTATTCGCCGTATTCAGCATTGTTAGATACTGAGTAGTTCATGTCCGCGATACCGCCTTCGAACATCAAGTCAACGATCAGTTTAAGTTCGTGTAGACATTCGAAGTAAGCCATTTCAGGCGCATAACCAGCTTCAACCAGAGTTTCGAAGCCCATTTTAACCAGTTCAACAGCACCACCACAAAGAACTGCTTGCTCACCGAACAAGTCAGTTTCAGTTTCTTCACGGAAAGAAGTTTCGATGATACCAGTACGGCCGCCACCTACACCTGAAGCGTAAGAAAGCGCAACATTACGAGCATTACCAGAAGCATCTTGGTGGATCGCGATTAAGTCAGGAACACCTGAACCACGTTGGTATTCAGAACGTACAGTGTGACCAGGAGCTTTAGGCGCAACCATGATTACATCTAGGTCTTTACGTGGAACAACTTGGTTATAAAGAACAGAGAAACCATGAGCAAATGCAAGAGTCGCGCCTTCTTTGATGTTTGGCTCGATCACGTCGCGGTAAAGTTGAGCTTGGAACTCATCTGGAGTCAAGATCATTACTACGTCAGCTTGAGCTACAGCAGCAGGAACTTCAGCAACTTTAAGACCAGCGTTTTCAGCTTTTTTCCAAGAAGTAGAATTCGCGCGTAGACCAACAGTTACGTCAACGCCAGAATCTTTAAGGTTAAGCGCGTGTGCGTGACCTTGTGAACCGTAACCAATGATTGCTACTTTCTTAGATTGGATAATAGATAAGTCGCAGTCTTTATCGTAAAAAATTTGCATTGCTGTCTCCGCTTAAATGCTTGTGTGTCCGTTTCATCAGGCAATGATCCTTGATCACATTGCCTGAAGCCCCCTTCTTATTAGAATGAGGAAATAATTTAGAAAATTTAGATGGTTAGTACTTTTTCGCCGCGTGCGATACCTGATACGCCTGAACGCACCACTTCCAGAATCGTGTTTTCCGCTAATGCATCAATAAAACCGTCGATTTTCTCAGTCGTACCCGCGATTTGAATCGTGTAAGTTGTTGGCGTTACGTCAACCACCTGACCACGGAAAATATCGGTCGTACGTTTGATTTCATCACGGGTTGCGCCTAAAGCTTTCACTTTGATCAACATCAATTCACGTTCAATATGCGCACCTTCAGACAGATCCACCACTTTAACCACTTCTACCAGCTTGTTCAGCTGCTTAGTGATCTGTTCGATCTTGTGATCATCACCATAAGTCGTCAAAGTCAGACGTGAAAGTGTTGGGTCTTCAGTTGGCGCAACGTTCAATGTTTCAATGTTGTAGCCGCGTTGTGAGAATAAACCTACCAAGCGAGAAAGCGCGCCTGCTTCGTTTTCTACGAGTACAGAGATAATATGTCTCATTTCGTGCGCTCCCCTTTTGCTAACCACATATCCTGCATCGATTGACCCGCAACCAGCATTGGATATACGTGTTCTGTACGGTCAACCATTACGTTAATAAATACGCACTTGTCATTGATCGCCATCGCTTCTTCAAGCTTAGACTCAAGCTCGTCTGCATGGTCAATCTGAATACCTACATGACCATAAGCTTCCATCAATTTTGCAAAGTCAGGTAAAGACTCTACATAAGAGCTAGAGTGACGGCCTTCGTAGTTCATGTCTTGCCACTGTTTCACCATACCCAGGGCACGGTTGTTCAGGCATAGAATTTTAACGTTCAAGCCATATTGCTTACAGGTAGAAAGTTCCTGGATACACATCTGAATAGACGCTTCACCAGTAATACAAACCACTTGCTGATCTGGGAATGCAAGCTTAGCCGCCATTGCATATGGCAGACCCACACCCATGGTACCTAGACCACCAGAGTTGATCCATTGACGAGGACGCTTGTAGCGATAATGCAATGCACCGAACATCTGATGCTGACCAACGTCAGAGGTAATGATCGCTTCGCCATTGGTGACTTTGTCTAGAGCACGAACCACTTGCTGAGGCTTCATCGAACCATCAGTCGGTACATCGAACTTCAAGCCATGAACCTGACGCCATTCATCAATCTGTTTCCACCATGCCGCAATCGCTTCAGGATTTGGCTTGGACACATTCATTTGCTTCAACTGGTTCAGCATTTCGTTCAGCACAGGTTCTACTGCACCCACGATTGGAATGTGCGCCATGATGGTTTTAGAAATGGTCGCCGGATCGATGTCAATGTGAATGACTTTCGCATTCGGGCAGAATTTCGCCGGGTTATTGGTTACACGGTCATCGAAACGCGCGCCTACACACAGAATCACGTCTGCATTGTGCATGGTCATGTTGGCTTCGTAAGTTCCGTGCATACCCAACATGCCGATGAATTGTGGATCATCGCCCGGGAATGCACCAAGGCCCATCAGGGTATTGGTAACCGGGTAACCCAATAGATGTGCAAGCTCAGTTAATTGTGCTGAAGCATTGCCCTGAACCACGCCGCCGCCTGAGTAAATCACTGGGCGTTTCGCATGAATCAGTTCATCAATCGCTTTACGGATTTGACCTGAGTGACCACGATATGGTGGTTGATACGAACGCATCTTCACTTTTTCAGGATATTCGTAAGCAAATTTCTCTGCCGGGTTAGTTGCATCTTTAGGAATATCAACAACCACCGGACCTGGACGGCCAGATGACGCGATATAGAATGCTTTTTTGATAATTGCCGGAATTTCGCTGGCATGGCGAACCTGGAAGCTGTGCTTAACGATTGGGCGAGAAATACCGACCATATCAGTTTCTTGGAACGCATCCTCACCGATCAAATGGCTTGCAACCTGACCAGACAGGATCACCATTGGAATGGAATCCATATAAGCTGTTGCAATTGGAGTTACGGTATTGGTTGCGCCCGGACCTGATGTCACAAGCACGACACCAGTTTTACCTGTTACGCGCGAGTATGCATCTGCCATATGGCCGGCAGCCTGTTCGTGACGTACGAGGTAATGATTAATTTTGTCTTGTTGAAATAGCGCGTCGTAGATATGTAGAACTGCGCCGCCTGGATATCCAAAAACATGTTCAACGCCTTCATCCGCTAATGCGCGAACGAGCATTTCACCACCAGATAAAAGTTCCAACGTGATTCACCCTAATATTATTCACTGCACAAATGGGAGGCATTTGCAGTGTTCATTCATTAACTGTCTGCACTGTTATAGCACATAAATTTCATAGTTTTCATAGCAATAGGAAAAAAAATCTGGTCTCTTTACTGTTCGAGCAATACAAGACCTAAAACATGTTGGGATAAACATATTTTGCTTAGCTTTGTTCAATTTCTCGGCTAGAGAAATCGCCCACTGCATGAAATGACACTTGTTCGAAGGGTGATCGATCTAAGGCATATAAAACTACTGCAGCATTCTTGTGTTTTCAGTCTGTAAAGTCAAGTTTAAAAAACAGGCTATTATTGTTTATACGTCTAAAATTTGCTGCTTTTACAGACAATTTCGACTTTAACTGTGGTTTTTAGCTTTAAAATTTTAATTTAAATCAATAAATTTCATATACTTAAAATTTTAATTTTATAAATTTTTAATATGTCTTATATAAAAAAATTGAATGAATTTTTAAGAAATTCAATGCAACTGTTTATAAATAAATTTCTTTTTATATAAAATTACTCTTTTTTAGCATTAGCTTGAAACATAAAACCACTACTGATCACAAAATTAATTGAATTAAAAATCATCTTATGGCAAAAAACTCTCTACAATAAAAACTCTATTTAACCGCTTGAAATTTTCAGGACTTTTACTGATGAAAAGATCTTTCCTGACCGCATTAAATTTTGCTACTACGCTTGTTTTAGGTGTAGCGAGCAGCTCTGCTTTAGCGATTGAATATTATAAATGGGTAGATGCCAAAGGCGTGACTCACTACACTAAAACCCCGCCTCCTAAAAATGCCAAGCACAAAAGCAAAGTAGAAACCTATGGCTGGACCAATTCCGCGCCTACACCATCAAGAACAACCGAAAATGAGAACCAGACCGAAACGGGTAACTCAAATTCATCTGCACCTGTGCCTGTCGTTTCTGAAAATGAGCAGCAACAGCGTGAAGCCAATGAAGCTTTACAACGTGGTCAGTCTGAGCGTGTAGCTTTCTAATCATACTCGTCTGTCAATTTAGATTTTTCCTGCAGAATCCCATCCGCAAAATTCACTATAAGTGCATTTTGCGCTATGCTGTGCCTCATAATTTTTTAACCGTTCTCTTGTATTACGTATATGACTACTCACATTGACTCAGAATACCAAGCCAGTGCGATTGAGCCTCAAGTCCAACAGGACTGGGAATCTCGCAAAGCCTTTAAAGTTGCCGACACTATAGAAGGTCCACGTCGTTATATCCTCTCGATGTTCCCTTACCCAAGTGGCAAACTGCATATGGGTCATGTGCGTAACTATACTATTGGTGATGTAATCAGTCGTTTCCACCGTTTAAAAGGTGAAACTGTATTACAACCAATGGGCTGGGATGCTTTCGGTCTTCCTGCAGAAAACGCTGCTATTGCACACCAGGTCGCTCCTGCAAAATGGACGTTCGAAAATATTGATTACATGCGTAATCAGTTGAAGAAACTTGGCCTGTCTGTAGATTGGGATCGTGAATTCGCAACCTGCACACCAGAATACTATCACTGGGAACAATGGCTATTCGTTCAGCTTTATAAAAAAGGCCTGATCTACCGTAAACTTTCTACAGTCAACTGGGACCCAGTAGACCAGACCGTTCTTGCCAATGAACAGGTTGAAAATGGTCGCGGCTGGCGTTCAGGTGCATTGGTTGAAAAACGTGATATCCCAATGTACTACTTCCGCATTACTGACTATGCGCAAGAATTATTGGATGACTTAGACACACTCAAAGACGGTTGGCCACAACAAGTCTTGACCATGCAACGTAACTGGATTGGTCGCTCACAAGGGATGGACATTACCTTCCCTTCAGCGAATCCAGACATCTATGCAGATGGTTTAACAGTATTCACCACACGTGCTGACACTTTAATGGGTGTAACTTATGTTGCAGTTGCAGCAGAACATCCAATGGCATTGAAAGCAGCAGAAAATAATCCTGAGCTTCAAGCATTCATTGAAGAATGCCGTATGGGTTCTGTGGCAGAAGCGGATCTAGCGACTGCCGAGAAGAAAGGCATGGCAACAGGTCTTTCTGTAAAGCACCCTGTAACAGGTGAAGAAGTTCCTGTTTGGATTGCAAACTATGTATTGATGTCTTATGGTTCAGGTGCGGTGATGGCGGTGCCTTCACACGATGAACGTGACTTCGAATTTGCCAATAAATATGGCTTAACCATCAAGCAAGTGATTGATGCCAAAGGTGCTGATGATAGCGAGTTTGATGCAAAACAATGGCAAGAATGGTACGGTTCTAAAGAAGGTAAACTGGTTAATTCAGGTGAATTTGATGGTTTAGATTTCCAAGGCGCATTTGATGCTTTCTTGGCAAAACTAGAACCACAAGGTCTTGCCAACGTGAAAGTTCAATTCCGTTTACGTGACTGGGGTGTTTCTCGTCAACGTTATTGGGGTTGTCCAATTCCAATGATCAACTGTGACACGTGTGGTCAAGTTCCAGTGCCTGAAGACCAGCTTCCTGTTGTACTGCCAACTGACGTGGTTCCAGATGGTTCAGGTAACCCACTGAACAAAATGCCTGAATTCTACGAAACCACTTGTCCTTGCTGTGGTGGCGATGCGCGTCGTGAAACAGACACGCTAGACACATTCGTAGAATCTTCTTGGTACTATGCACGTTATGCATCTCCAGACTTTACCGATGGCATGGTGAAACCTGAAGCGGGTCAAACCTGGCTTCCTGTCAATCAATACATCGGTGGTGTTGAACACGCGATTCTACATTTGCTTTATGCACGTTTCTTCCACAAATTGATGCGTGATGAAGGTGTGGTACAAGGTAACGAACCGTTCACTAACTTGTTAACCCAAGGTATGGTGCTTGCTGATACGTATTACCGCGAAGCGGAATCAGGTAAGAAAACATGGTTCAACCCTGCGGACATCGAGCTTGAAAAAGACGAAAAAGGTCGTATCACTTCTGCGAAATACAAAGAAGATGGTCAAGACGTTGTCGTTGGCGGTCAAGAGAAGATGTCGAAATCGAAAAACAACGGGATCGACCCGCAAGCGATTATTGACCAATACGGCGCAGATACTGCACGTGTGTTCATGATGTTTGCTGCACCACCTGATCAATCACTTGAATGGTCTGATGCCGGTGTTGAAGGTGCAAACCGCTTCCTGAAACGTGTATGGCGTTTGGCAACAGGTTTCCTTGAAAAAGGTAATACTGCGACTGAATTCGATAAAGCCGCTCTTTCTACAGCTGCGCAAGACTTACGCCGTAAGACTCACGAAACCATCCAGAAAGTGGGTGATGACATCGAACGTCGTCACGCATTCAACACTGCGATTGCAGCAATGATGGAACTGTTAAATGCGAACAACAAGTTTGAAGCGAAAGATGATAATGACGTTGCTGTAGCACGTGAATCGATCACTACGCTTTTAATTTTACTTGCGCCATTTGCACCACATTTAAGTCAGACTTTATTGGCTCAGTTTGGAATCGAGTTAACTCAAGCGCAGTTCCCACAAGTGGATGAATCTGCATTGACTCGTAATACCCAAACCATCGTGGTTCAGGTCAACGGTAAACTTCGTGGCAAACTTGAAGTGTCTGTGGATGCATCTAAAGATGACATTCTTGCGCAAGCGAAAGCCTTGCCTGAAGTTCAACAATTCCTGACTGGTCCAACCAAGAAAGAAATTGTGGTGCCGAATAAGCTAGTGAACTTGGTGGTTTAATTTAATCCCCCTAAATCCCCCTTTGCAAAAGAGGGACTTCCCACTTCAAATAAAAAATGAAGTCTCCTCCCTTTTTTAAAGGGAGGTCGGGAGGGATTAAATTTAACCTATCCTTAACCATCTCCTTGTAGGAGAGGGAAATTCCTTCTCCCTTTGGAAGAAGGTTAGGATGAGGGAAAGGATTTCACAATTCCAAACAAAGCCCGTTGCCAGCCAACGGGCTTTGACTTTACAATCCGGTTCAGGATTTCAAATATTTCCCTGAGGGAAAAAGAGGATACTCATGCATTTAGGCAAACGTTTAGCAGCAATTGTTTTAACTTGTGGTCTAAGTGCAGGCCTCGTTGGCTGTGGCTTTCATTTAAAAGGAACCAATCCGAGTTCCGCACCTGTAGCTTACTCAGTCATGAGTCTGGCCTTGCCTGACAATACTGAAGATCTTCAGGAAAAACTAGCCGTTTATCTGGGTGCTGCCGGAGTACAGCTGAGTAATGCACCTAATGCTTATGTCTTACGTGTCCTAGATTACACCCCTCGCCGTCTAGAATTGAATGGCAAACTGGTAGAAACCTTATTGCGTCTGAATGTTACTTTCCGAATTGAAGATGCACAAGGCAATCCGGTGACTGAACCTCGTACAGTAATCGCGACCCGTACCTATCAATATGATATTGAAACCGTGAATACGGATGACCAGGAACAAAAATTCTTAAATCAGGTCCTGATTGATGATGTGGCCCAGCAGATTGCCCGTCAAATTTCATCGAATCGTTTGCCATTGGCAAAACCAGAAACTTCGACTCAACCAGCCAAATAAGACGACCCAATGAAACTTGATTACCTCCAGGCATTAAAACGTGTCAATGAAGCTCGCGGTGCCTGGGTGTTGCATGGTCAGGAACCTTTGCTGGAACAGAATCTGGTAGATGCCTTTCGTAGCAGCTGGCAAAGCCGTGAAGTTGAACGCCAGCGTTATGATATTAGCTCTGCCTCTGACTGGAAAAATGTCTTCAATGCTTTAAACAGCCTGTCATTATTTTCTAGCCAATTGGCAATTGAAGTGCATGGCAATATCAAACCTGATGCCAGCGGTCTCAAACTGTTAAAAAACTATCTGCAACAGGACAGTGATAACCTGCTGTTGGTGGTCATGCCGAAGCAGGATTCCAGCAGTCTGAAATCCAGCTTTTTCCAGACCATTGATGCCAATGGCGTGAATGTATCACTGGTAGCGAACTACCCAAAAGATCGTCAACAGATCCTCGGGATTGAAGCGGAAAAACTGGGAATTAAGCTGGCCAATGATGCCTGGCAATGGTTAGAGCAGCATCATGAACACAATTTACTAGCTGCCAAAAATAGCCTGATGCGAGTGGCGGATACCTTTGCTGAAGTAGATATTATCCAGATTGACCATCTGTATGCCTGCTTGCAGGACCAGTCCCGTTACAACACCTATGACCTGAGTGATGCCCTGCTCAATGGGAATCTAGCGCAATCAATTAAGATTTTCCAGTATCTGATTGCATCAGGCGAGCCAATGAGCCTGATTTTGTGGAGTATCAGCAAAGAAATGCGTCTATTGATGCAATTATTTGAACAGCCACAAAATGCCTTACAAATCGGTATCTGGAAGACTAAAGTGAGCTTATATCAGCAAGCCTTGCGTCGTTTAAGTCCACAGCGCTTTTTAAGCTGGCCTCAGCTTTTGATCCGGATCGACGCTGCAATCAAAGGGATGTCCAGAGAGAACCCTGAACATCTGATCTTGCAGGCCATTGCTGAAATGTGTGGTCAAAGCTTGTTTACATCCCCGAGTGCCTAACTAAAGAAACGCGCGAACCAGCCTTTGCCTTTTTTCTTTTCCTGTGTTCGCAGATAACTCAACATATTGTCCCGTACTGCTTCGACATAATCCTGATCATCGTGCTGAATATGGTTGATGAGCCATTTGGACAGAAGACAATGCAAATCTTTTTCAATGGACTGACCTTGCTCAAACTTCAGGCGATAATCATTTAATTTTTTGACAAATAATTCATGTATACCGCGATGTGAAGTCAAATATTGATAACTCACCTGTTCCAGCAGGTTTTCTTCAAAGCTGAAATGTGACTGGGTATAGTCGATTAAATCGTCTAAAACCTCCCTGATTTTATCGCGATCTCCGGTACTTTTGACCTGCTCTAAAGCATTTATATAGTCCAGAATCTAGCGATGTTGATGATCAATCACCTCAATTCCAATATTGTAACTTTCATTCCATCTATGAACCTCATCAATTTTCTTAGTAAAGTCGTATTATTTTTTCGCTCATTAGCAGCATTATGGCGTATTTTTATCAGCAGTTTAGTGGCCAGGTTTTTGCATGTAGTCTATCTAAGACGTACTTTATACTCCCATGAAGTTTTAATTGATTAATCATATGATCAATATTTTTCAGATAACTAAATCGTATAAAATTTCATCTAAAAAAGATGATTTTAATAGGAGTAGTTCAATGAATCCCTTATATAAAATCAGGTTTTATCTTATATGTTTTTTTAAACCAGGCAGTGGAAAATAGTTCTCATTTTAAATAAAAAAAATTCACGTTTTATCCTAATTTCGCTTTTATAATCAACTGTTATCCTACGACCCAAATCTGAATCCATATGCCAAAAATAAAACCTACGAAACTCATTATGGCGATTGTAATTGCCATCCTGGTGGCAGCCACTGCCTGGTATTTTCTGAAACCTAAAGAGCAGCAGCCACAATACATTACAGCTGAAGTGACCCAAGGGGATATTGAAAATTCGGTACTGGCAACTGGTGTACTTGAAGCCACCAAAATGGTCAGTGTCGGTGCCCAGGTTTCGGGTCAGGTTAAAAAAATGTATGTGCAACTTGGCGATCAGGTCAAACAAGGCCAACTGATTGCCCGAATTGACTCTGTTCGTCAGGAAAATGATTTAAAGACTGCTGAAGCCAGTATTAAAAACCAGATGGCACAGCTTGCCGTGAAACAGGCCAACCTCGCTAAGGTGGAAGCCGAGTATAAGCGTCAGCAAGCCATGTATGCCCAAGATGCAACCTCGCGTTCAGAACTAGAATCTGCATTAGCCAGCTACAAAACCGCTCAGGCAGATATCACCGCGATTAATGCACAGATCGAACAGTCACGTTTAACTCTAGCCACTGCGAAAGAAGATCTCGGTTATACCCAAATTGTGGCGCCAATGGACGGAACCATTGTAGCGATCGTGACTGAAGAAGGTCAGACTGTAAACGCCAATCAAAGTGCACCAACGATTGTGAAACTGGCGCAGCTGGATACCATGACCATTAAAGCGGAAATTTCTGAAGCCGATGTGATGAAAGTTCAGGAAGGTCAAAGTGTTTACTTCACCACTTTAGGTGACAGTGAAACCAAACACTATGCAACATTACGTCAAGTTGAACCTGCACCGGACTCGATCAATACCGAAAGCAACAGCACATCGACTTCATCATCAAGTACTGCGGTGTATTACAACGCCCTATTTGATGTACCGAATGAAGATGGTAAATTACGTATTGATATGACTGCTCAGGTCTACATCATTTTAGATGAAGCGAAAAATGTGCTGACTATTCCTGCCGCAGCGGTGCAAACCTCAAACCGTCCGCAGCGCCGTGCACAAAGTCCCGATAGCGATAAAACACAAGCCAATAATGCTGCCGCTCCTGCTGATGCGAAACAAGGTGAAAATAAAACGGATCGACCTAAACGCTTAGAACTCACTGAAGCAGAAAAAGCCTTGGTTAAACAAGGAAAAGCAACTGTATCGATGGTTCGTGTATTACAAGCAGATGGTTCTGCAAAACCTCAACCTGTATTAATTGGTCTGAATAACCGCGTCACAGCTCAAGTCATCCGCGGCTTAAATCAAGGCGATAAAGTGGTGATTGCAGATGGTTCAGATACTTCAAATGATTCAGCTAAACGCAGCAATCGTGGTGGTGCTGGCGGCCCAATGAGAATGTAATTATGAGTCAAAATCAAACACCTCTACTTGAGGTTAAGAATCTGACTCGTGAATTCCCCGCCGGTGAAAGCACTGTTCAGATTCTTAAAGGGATTAATCTTGAGATTTATCCCGGTGAATTAGTGGCAATCGTAGGTCAGTCGGGTTCAGGTAAATCAACCTTAATGAATATTTTAGGTTGCTTGGACAAACCCACCAACGGTAGCTACAAAGTTAAAGGACGTGAAACCCGCGAGCTTGAGCCTGATGAATTAGCTCAATTGCGTCGTGAGTATTTCGGCTTTATTTTCCAGCGCTATCACTTATTGGGTGATTTAAATGCTACGGGCAACGTTGAAGTACCCGCAATTTATGCCGGTGCCGATGCGACCGAGCGTAATGCTCGTGCCAAGCAATTACTGACCGATCTAGGACTGGGAGACAAAACCCAAAACCGTCCGAGCCAACTGTCTGGTGGTCAGCAACAACGTGTATCGATTGCTCGTGCCTTAATGAATGGTGGTGATGTGATCTTGGCCGATGAACCCACCGGGGCATTGGACAAAAACAGTGGTATTGAGGTCATGCGCATTTTGCGTGAACTGAATGCCAAAGGTCATACCATTATTTTGGTTACCCATGATCATAACGTTGCTAAAAATGCCACGCGCATTATCGAAATTTCAGACGGGAATATCATTTCAGACAAACCGAATGTGCCTGAAGTTGATGATGGTTTCGAGAAAGAAAATCTGGTTCGAAATGAACAAAAGAAAATCTCGAGCTGGCGTTCTGCAGTAGACCGTCTCGGTGAAGCTTTCCGTATGGCCTTATTGGCCATGAATGCACACCGGATGCGGACCTTCCTGACCATGCTCGGCATCATTATCGGGATCGCGTCGGTGGTTTCAGTCGTTGCCCTCGGTAATGGCTCACAAAAGCAGATTCTGGAAAATATCAGCAGTCTTGGGACCAATACCATTACCGTGTTCCAAGGCCGGGGCTTTGGGGATAATTCCCGAACTGCACAAGTGAAAACCTTGATTCCTGATGATGCTACTGCCCTATCGGAACAACCTTATGTCGATGGTGTCAGTCCATCGGTCAACAGTAGTGTCACCGGACGCTTCAAAGAGATCGAAGCATCGACCACGGTCAACGGTGTCAGTGAAGACTTCTTCTATGTCAAAGGTATGAACTTCGAGTCAGGTCAGCCCTTTGATAAAGAAAGTGTGACCGAACAAGCTCAGGACGTGGTGATTGATAGCAATACCAAAAACACTTTCTTTGCGGATGGCACTAATCCTGTCGGTCAAGTCATTCTATTGGGTAGTGTACCGAGTCGGGTGATTGGCGTCATTGAAGAACAAAAAAGCATGATGGGCAACTCAGACAGCCTGAATGTGTATTTGCCTTATTCAACCGTCATGAGCCGTATGCTGGGACAATCCAATGTACGCAGTATCATTGTGCGTATTAAAGATGAATATCCAAGTGCGGCTGCGGAAAATGCCATTTTAAGCCTATTGGTACAACGCCATGGTGCTCAAGATGTGTTTACGCAAAACTCCGACAGTATTCGTGAAACCATTCAAGAAACCACTCAGACCATGACGCTTCTGGTTTCGGCTATCGCCGTCATTTCCCTAGTGGTCGGTGGTATTGGTGTGATGAACATTATGCTGGTTTCGGTGACTGAACGTACGCAAGAAATCGGGGTACGGATGGCGGTCGGTGCGCGCCAAAGTGACATTCTGCAGCAATTCCTGATTGAAGCTGTTCTGGTTTGTATTCTGGGCGGTATCTTAGGCGTATTGCTGTCACTCGGTATCGGTCAGCTGATTACCCATTTTGCTGAAGGAACCTTCCAGATGGCATACTCAACCACATCGATTGTCGCGGCCTTTGTCTGCTCAAGTCTGATCGGTATTGTGTTCGGCTTTATCCCGGCACGTAATGCAGCCCGTTTGAATCCGGTCGATGCACTTTCTCGAGAATAAGGAATCTGATATGCATACTCTTACCAAACTTGCCAGTGCCCTGATTCTAGGGAGTTCATTGGTCGGCTGTGCGGCCGTGGTGAAAACGCCGTATGAACAACCTGCTGTACAGGTACCTAATAACTTTCAAAACAGTAAAGCTGTAAGTCAGCAAATTCATGCTGATATTCTCGCAGATCAATGGTGGACTCTATTTAAAGATCCCCAATTAAATAGTCTGGTGAATGACGTACTGGCAGCCAATAGTGATCTGGCCGTGGCCGGGATCAATTTGCAGCAAGCCCGTATTCAAGCCAGACAGACACAAAGCCAGCAAGGTGTACGTATCAGTGATGCTGGTTTAACCACACGTAGAAGCTTTGATCTGGAAGATGGCAGCAGTTCATCCGGTTTTGGGGTTAATTTCCCTGGCTTAAGCTATGAACTGGATCTGTTCGGTAAACTGGCCAATCAGACTGAAGCAGCGCGTTGGGAGGCCCTGGCATCTGAAGAGGACTTACAGGCGACTGCACAAAGTCTGATTGGTACGACTGCTCAACTGTACTGGCAGCTGGGTTATCTAAATGAACGTTATAGCGTGGTTCAACAAAACCTGGCGACTGCACAGCGTACGTATGATCTGGTCAATGTCCAGTATCGTGCCGGTGCAGTGTCTGGTCTCGATCTGACTCAAGCTGAACAGGCCATTCAAAGCCAGCAAGCGACCTTAAGCCAAATTGAACAGCAGCGTGTGGAAACACGTACGGCACTGGCAGTACTCATGAATATGCCTGTGCAACAGCTTTCGATTCAGGAACCTCAACGTTTACCGAATATTGCCTTACCGTCGATTGAAGCTGGCTTGCCTGCTAGCCTTCTCTCCCGCCGTCCTGACTTGAGAGCCACTGAACTGCGTTTGCGTAAAGCCTTGGCCAACAAGGATGCCAACAAGGCCAGTTATTATCCTTCGATCAGCCTGACTGGCAGCCTAAGTACTGGCGTAGGCACCAGTTCATCATTGTCAGATGCACTTAAAAATCCGGTGGCGACCTTAGGCGCAGGACTCAGCCTGCCATTCCTGCAATGGAATGATATGAAACGTGATTTACAGGTGAATGAACTGGAATACGAAAAGGCAATTATCCAGTATCGTCAGACCATGTACGAAGCTTTTGCCGATGTAGAGAATGCCCTGTCTAATCGCACTGAACTCACCAAACAGGTTGCGTTACAACAACGTAATGTTGAACTGGCTGAACGTACAGAACGTTTGACTGAAGTGCGTTATCGTAATGGTGCAGTGGCATTAAAAAATCTGCTGGATGCACAAGAGACTACACGTAATGCCCGTCTGTCTTTGGTGCAAACCCGACAAAGCCAATACAATGCTTATGTGACCCTAATGCAAGCTTTGGGGGGTAGCCCGATCAAGCAACTGCCTTAAGCAATACATTTAACTCAATAAAAAACCGCTGTTAGTCAGCGGCTTTTTTTGAAGTTTACATATGCAGATAAGCATTTACATTGTTGAGCTGTTCAATAGAAGGCTCATGTCCTAACAGACTGCCTTTTTCCAGCCATTGACGGGCAATTGCAATATCACGTTCTACACCAATGCCTTTGGTATATAAGCACCCCAGATGACTATAAGCATCGGCATTCACCTGCGCAGCCGCTTTACGATAGCACTGGATTGCCTGATCCAAATTGGCTTCAATACCAATTCCTTGTTCCAAAGCTTCACCTAAAGCATTTAGTGCGAGACCATTATGCTGGCTCGCAGCCTGTTGCAGATACTTCAGTCCTAAAGCCGTATCTTGCTCCACCTTCTTGCCCTTTAAATGCATCATGCCCAATTCGGCCTGTGCTTGTGCATTTCCCAATTGAGCTGCCTGATGCAGATAACGTTTGGCCTGTTCCTCATTCACTGCAAAGACTGGATAAAAATCACTATAAGCCTGATACAAATACCAGGCAGCCTTACTTGAACCTTTCGCCACCGCCTGATTCAAATATTGAATTGCTTTTTCTCGTGTCGGTAGTGGATATTCAGGCAAGCCATAAAAACGTCCCACTATATAAATCAGATCAGCTTCAGACTGTGCTGCAAGTTGCTCTTGCTGTGCGATTGCCTGAATCATTTGGGTAGCTTTAGTCGTATCTTTGGCTACCCCCACTCCGTTTAAATAGCAGAGTGCCCGACCCATATGACTAAATCGATGACCAGGATCGCTTTGCAAGGCATGTTGATAGAGTTCAAATGCTTTCTCCGGTTCATGTGCGACCAGATAGGATTCAAAATATAGTGCGGCAATCAGACTCAAGGCCTGAGGATGCTGAGTTTGTGCTGCTTCAGACCAGTAACGAAATGCCATGGTTTCATTTTTTTGCACATACCAACCATGAAAATAGGCCAGACCGATCAGAGTTTTGGCCTGTGCATCTTTATGTTCTTTGGACTGCTGTAATAGATGCTGAAACACCCGTTGACGTTGATCAGGATCAATAGTGCCGAGTAACACGCCAGCATAGTAATCATATAAACCACTCTGATCACCNNATAGGCTTCGGCAATATCCTGATTGGCCGCCAAGTGATCCTGCTGTGCTGCCAGAAACAGATAATGGATCCCCAAACTTAAATCTTGCGCTGCACCATCTGCCAAATAATATTGGGCTAACTGATACTGTGAATTGGCATGTCCCTGCTCGGCATTTCGAATTAACAGTTGCAGACGTTGCTGTTCTGCAGTGTCATGATCAGATTCGGACAGCTCAGTGATGCGATACTGCGCATCCAGATGACCGCGCGCGACCGCATACCGATACCAGTACAAGGCTTTTTCAGGATTATTTAATTGGTATTGATGACCATCATAGATCTGACCTAAATGATAGGCTGCATCTTCCCCACCTAAACTATAAGCTTTTTCAAGAAAGCTAATCGCTTTTTCCGTGCTCTGCTCACGCCCCTGTCCGTTTAAATGCATCAAGGCCATACCCACATAAGCCTGTGGCAATTCCTGCTGCTGGGCCAGCCCCTGATAAATTTGATAGGCGCGTTCATAATCCGGATAATGTGGATCCGTACTTAGACGGGTTGCATATTTCAATTGAGCATCAATCTGCTCAATCCATAGATCATGATGCACGGCTTTGGCCTGATCACGTTTCACCGGATCAGGACGTTTCCACATCCAGATTGCTAAAGCCCCAATCCCCAAAACCAGCACTAGCAAAAACCACATAGCTGCTCCAAAACCAAAAGATTGTTTTTGTTATATGTATAAAAATTCATTTTAAACTTAGCATAAAAAAAAGCACAAATTGTGTGCTTTTTTTGTTGACTCAATTAGGCTTTCAGTCTTTTGCTATCAAGCTTTTTCAATACTTCCGATACCGCAACCATGGCGAAGCTAGAAGTCACTACCACTGCAGAACCATAACCACCACAGCGCAAGCCTGCGCTTGCACAAACATCTGCACTCGAGAATGGATTATCGATAGAGTAGACGCAAGTGATCCCAAATTTTTCTTTTGGCTTTTTACAGATGCCTTTAGCACGTAATTGCGCACGTAATTTTGCAAGCATTGGATCCTGTTCGGTTCTGGATAAATCGGCTACCCGGATTTTTAACGGATCCAGTTTACCGCCTGCTCCACCGGATACAATCAATGGAATCTTGTTAAAACGGCAATGCAGCATCAAGGCAAACTTTGCTTTGACGTCATCGATACAGTCCAGAATGATGTCAGGATTTCCTGACAGAATTTCTTTCACATTTTCTGGCGTCAGATAATCATCAATCAGATTGATTTTAATTCGAGGATTAATCGAGCGGCAGCGTTCTGCCATGATCTCGATTTTTTCACATCCCAGTGTTGCGGTCATGGCTGGTAACTGACGGTTAATATTCGATGCTGCGACCACATCCATATCGACCAGTGTGAGCTCGCCAATCCCGGTACGTGCCAGTGCTTCGACTGCCCATGAACCAACACCACCAATTCCGATCACCATCACATGACTGTTTTCATAATGATGAAAGCTATCGTCACCATAAATTTTGGCTACACCCGCAAAGCGGCGGTCATACTCATCATCTTGAAGCAGATCAGTCATAGGTCATCAATAGCAAGAAAAACACCAGAGTATTTTAGCAAAATCATGGGCACTTTACTGCCACTAAAATCCAGATACAAAATCAGTCAAAAAAGCCTTCTTGCGCCATCGCTAAAACACGTAAAATCGATCAAATTACAACCATAATAAACTTCACAATATTTCAATTAGGATTACCTTAAAGGGAGTCAGATCAGCATGCTATTTAACGCCCTTTTTGCCCTGATGGTTTTACTGTTCCTGCTCTATCTTTACGGTTTAACCTTTAAAAAGCAGAAAAACTATTATCTTAGTATCATGATCCGTATCCTGACTTTGGGATTATTTGCCTTGATTATTTTGGATCAATATGAAACCCAGACCCATCTTGCTCTGGTGCTTCTGACCTGGGTACTGTTTGAGAGTAGTGAAAACTTTTATCGCAAGAAACTTTCTGCGAGCAAATAAAAAAGAGGCTTTCGCCTCTTTTTCACTGTTCGGATTATTTATTCATAATGAAGAAATATTCACGATAATATTTCAGTTCAGCAATCGAATCACGAATGTCATCCATGGCTAGATGCGAAGCATTTTTCTTCAGGCCACTCATGATTTCAGGACGCCAGCGTTTTGCCAACTCTTTTACTGAAGATACGTCCAGATTACGGTAATGGAAATACTGTTCCAGTTCAGGCATTAAACGGTGCAGAAAGCGACGATCCTGACAGATCGAGTTACCACACATAGGCGATACTTTTGGATTCACCCATTTTTTCAGGAATTCAATGGTTTCACGTTCTGCATCCTGAGCAGTCAATTTACTGCGGCGTACGCGCTCAATCAGGCCAGACTGACCATGCTGGCGAGTATTCCACTCGTCCATCGCATTCAGGATACGGTCAGATTGATGCACAGCTAGCACGGGCCCTTCGGCAAGAATATTTAGGTTATCGTCCGTTACAATCGTGGCAACTTCAATAATCTGGTCATTGTCTGTATCCAGACCTGTCATTTCCAGGTCAATCCAAATCAGGCGGCTATCCGGGGTGCTGCTCATAAATGTGCAATCTTATTAGGCTATAAAACATTTATAGTAGCAAATTTATTACGTCGATGCTGTAACTGACACCTCGCTTCATGCTATTTTTGCCATCTCGCTCCCATGGTTTTTTAGGATTTGAATGGCTTTAATACGTAAACGTCGTTTAACTGAACAACAACAACGTCGTATTCAAAAACAGCATAAAACGCGTCAGGAAGAGATCGATACCTCTCAAGACCTGGAAGGGCTGGTCGTGCAGCATTATGGCCGCCAGCTTGAAGTCCAGGCCTTGTCCGTACCTGAACAGCATCCTGAAAAACCGGTCGTGGCTGAAGGCGAACCTGAGCCCTTCTGGAAGCCGATTGAACTGGGTAGTGTCTGGCGCTGCCATACCCGAACCAACCTGGAATTGCTGGTAACAGGCGACCGAGTCAGATGGCAGGCTGATCCAAATACCGGACTCGGCATTATTACGGCGATTCATCCGCGCACTTCTTTGCTGACCCGTCCTGACCGTTACCACAAGGTTAAACCGGTTGCCGCCAATATTTCCCTGATTGTGATTGTGTTTGCACCATTGCCTGAGCCAGCCCCGGGTTTGATTGACCGTTATCTGGTGGCTTGTGCAGATGCAGAGATTCCAGCACTTTTAGTGCTCAATAAATCAGATTTGCTTAAGGAAAATGATCCGATTCTGGATTTGCTTAAAGAATATAAAGATTTGGGTTATGAAGTCATGCAAACCCAGTCCGATGGCGATCTGACAGAACTGTCCGCTCGTCTGAATGAGGAAACTGTAGCGTTTGTCGGTCAGTCTGGTGTGGGTAAAAGTACGCTGATTAATGCGATCGTTCCGGATGCTGCACAGAAAACCAATGTCATTTCTGAAAACTCAGCACTGGGGCAACATACCACGACCTCCACACGTCTGATTTCCTTTGGTAATGACGCTGCTCTCATCGACTCACCGGGAATCCGTGAATTTGGTCTCTGGCATCTGACCTTGGACAAAGTCCAAAGCGGTTTTCCGGAAATTGAAAACCTGCTCGGTCACTGCCAGTTCCGTAACTGCACACATAAACATGAAAAGCAGTGTGCCTTACGTCAGGCAGCCTCGACAGGGGAAATTTTGCCGCGCCGACTAGACAGCTATTTACGTTTAATTGACGAAATTAACGAAGCGCAGCAAAAAAATTAATTTTCTTAAGGCTTAGCCCTTGAAGCGGTGATTTTGATCACCATATTTATGAGCTATACTCTTGGCAATTTTAAAATTGTAATTAGGTGAATTGTGGAACGTTGGTTCGAGTTTATGGGGAATCACCCCTTCTTGTTTGGAACACTCGCGGTACTCGTGGTTGTATTCTTCATCATCGAAGGTCAACGTAATGGTCGCAAAATCTCTCCGCAATCGCTGGGAATTTTAGTTAAAGCAAAAAATGCCATGCTGATTGATTTACGTGATGCCAAAGACTTCCGTGAAGGTCACATTAGTGGTAGCCGTAACATTCCATATAGCCAAATTACAAAACACGTTGATGAGTTAAAAGCATCTGATCGCCCGTTGGTGTTCATTTGTAATCTTGGGCAAGTTGCAGGTTCTGCGCTTCAACAGGTAGGTCATGCAGATGCCTACCGTCTGGATGGCGGCATTACAAACTGGAAAGCTCAAGGTTTACCTTTGGTGAAAAGCAAATAATCTGCGAACAGGAGATTGATCATGGCTGAAGTTACTATCTATTCGACGACAGTATGTCCGTATTGTATCCGTGCAAAACAGCTCCTTGAGCGCAAAGGTGTTGCATTTAAAGAAATTAATTTATCCAATGAAGCCCCTGAAGTACGTCTTGAATTGATGCAACGCACCAATCATCGTACCGTGCCACAGATTTTTATTAATGAACAATTTATCGGTGGTTTTGATCAACTTTATGCCCTAGAGCGTGAAGGCAAACTAGACGAATTATTGGCTTAATCTACTAAAACCTACCTCATATCAAGGATTAAAGAATGAGTGAAGAACAACAAGCTCAACCACAATTGGCATTAGAGCGTATTTACACTAAAGATATTTCTTTTGAAGTTCCTGGGGCACAAGTTTTTACCAAGCAATGGCAACCTGAGTTAAACATCAACCTTTCTTCTTCTGCAGAAAAAATTGATCCGACTCATTTTGAAGTGGCTTTAAAAGTTGTGGTTCAAGCGACCAATGAAGGTGATACAGCGTTTATCGTTGACGTGACTCAAGCAGGGATTTTCCTGATTGATGGCGTTGAAGAAGAGCGTCTGCCATACATTCTTGGTGCTTACTGCCCGAACATCCTGTTCCCGTTCCTTCGTGAAGCGGTGAATGATATGGTGACTAAAGGCAGCTTCCCGCAATTACTGCTTACACCAATCAACTTCGATGCTGAATTTGAAGCGAACATGCAACGTGCGCAAGCTGCTGCTGTTGAAGGTCAAGCTTAATCACTTGATCTTGAAGTTAAAAAAGGCCGCAATAGCGGTCTTTTTTATGGCTTATTTAAAGGCTTGATGCCCCTGCTTTTTAATCTGATCCATTTTCACTGTGAGAGTTTGGGCTTTGGTTAGCTGATTGGCTGCAACAAATTGTTCAGCTTGTTTAATCTCTTTCAATAAGTCAGTTAACAATCCCTGATAAGCCGTAACTTTCGCATCTTTGGATTTTAGCTTTTGCAGACCTGAGGGTAAATTTTTCTGGCAAACTTCCACAGATTTTTGCATACCTTGCAATGCTGCCCGCGCCTCTTTGCTATCTTTGGCAGATTTGAAATTTTTTAAATGATGGTCAATTTCATGCATATTGTCATGATAGTGATTTTCTTCTGCCATGCTCGACGTGGTGATCCCCACTGTGCCCATCACAAAAATCATGCTGATTAAAAAATTTTTAAACATCCTTATTATCCTGTATTGTTTTTATATTAAACATCTTAGTGGGAAAGTCCTGAAAGATAAATTATTTTGATCCGAATTCTTGTATCCCTTGTCATCAGACTTACATCATTAACAATTAAAGTTAAAAATAAAAACCCCTCAATAATGAGGGGTTTTCTTTGCTGAAAATTGATCTTTTAAAAAGACTTATTCTGCATCCAGCATCAGTTCAGCACTCATGCCTACTGTGTTATAACCCGCATCGACATACATGATTTCACCAGTGATCCCGTTTGCCCATGGTGAGCACAGGAACAAGGCTGCATTACCGACATCTTCAATGGTCACATTGCGTTTTAGTGGAGCCACTTTTTCATTCAAATCCAGCATTTTACGGAATGATTTAATGCCAGACGCCGCCAATGTACGGATTGGACCTGCTGAGATCGCATTCACACGGATACCTTCTGCACCCAGGCTAGATGCCAGGTAACGTACACCTGCTTCTAAAGAGGCCTTCGCCAGACCCATCACGTTGTAGTTTGGCATCACACGCTCAGAACCTTGATAAGTCAGCGTTAACAGGCAGCCTTGACGTACAGCCAGTAATGGCTTCGCAGCACGTGCCATCGCGATAAAGCTGTACGCACTGATGTCATGGGCAATCTTGAAACCTTCACGGTCGGTTACATCAGTAAAGTCACCATCTAGGGTATGTGCTGGCGCAAAACCGATTGAATGTACGACGCCATCCAGACCATCCCAGTGTTTTGCCAGTTCTGCAAATGCATTGTCAATTTCTGCATCTACTGCCACATCACAAGGAAAAACCAATTCAGAACCGAATTGTGCAGCAAAATCATCTACACGTTTTTTCAGCTTTTCATTTGGATAAGTAAAAGCGAGTTCTGCACCTTCACGATGTAATGCCTGAGCAATACCAAAAGCAATTGATAATTTACTTGCAATACCTGCGATCAAGAAGCGCTTACCCGCCAATAGTCCTTGTGCCATGTGAATCTCACTCAAAATAATTTATATGCATGATGCCAAGTCTAAAGCATTTTAGAAATTGCATAATGCGCCTTTTTTCACTGGATCATAAATTGGAATCCAGTTTCCGACCGATGTAGGGTTTTATCTTAAATCGCCAGATGTAAAGCCTGATGGGTATTTTTCCAGAGCTGCTGTGCTAGTTCATCTTGATCCATGTGCAGACTCTTGGCCAGGCCTTGCAGGACATAAGGCAGATTGGCAGGCGTATTGCGAGTTCGCTGCTCAGTAGAATGCTGGCAACATAAAGGCGTCATGTCCGGACAATCGGTTTCAAGCACCAGATATTCCGGCCCTACCTGTTGTACCACCTGATGCAGTTTTTTAGCATTCGGATTGGTGATTTGTCCTGTTATTCCAAGCTTGAAGCCCAGCTTGATAAAGGCTTTGGCTTCTTCAATCCCGCCACCAAAGGCATGGGCAATACCGCCCTGTTTAAACTGATGCTGTTTTAGAATCTGTAAAACATCGGCATGAGATTTACGGATATGCAGTAACACAGGTTTATCAAACTGCTGCGCCAGTTCCAGCTGTGCAGCAAAAAAATCTTTCTGTTTCTGAAAAAGTTCCGGCTGTTTATGCCGTTTATCGAAAGTATCCAGACCAATTTCACCAATGGCAATACAAGGCTCTGTGCTTAATAACTGCTCCAGATCCTGTAAATGCTCAGGTTGATGCTGCTCAATATAAAATGGATGCAGGCCGGGTGCCAGATGACTTTGAGGCGCATTGTCTAACTGATTAATAAAATGATGCGTCTGCAATAAATCCTTAAACCGGCTCTGTAAAAAACCAATTAAGACCAGATGCTCCACCCCTGCTGCTTTGGATGCATAAGCCAGCTGTTCCCGATCATGATCGAAATCGGGAACATCAAAATGGGTATGGGTATCAAATAACGAAACCATCAGCGTGCTTTGGCAGGAGTTGCAGGCTCGGCTTCTGAAGCAGCGTTCTCTGTTTGAGGCAGATATTCAGGTTTCAGAATGCCATTCAGCTGTTCATAAGGAATGACCAGACGTGGCAAACCCACCACATAAGGACCAATCTCATATTCGGCATATTGCAGCGCCAGTCCCTGTTTAGACAGGTAAAAATTATCTGTCAGCTTAAATTTCCAGGCCTGTTCATATTCAGCTACATCATTGGCCAGTTTGGATTCCATCACCCAGATTTTAAAAGCCTCATAAGCTTTGGCTTCGAGCTGAGCCTTTTGTTTAGGCAGAATGATATCATCCAGCTTAATCAGCTTTTTCTGCTCAAGATCAAAATTGTAGTAGGTTTGAGCAGAAGCGCCATGCGCACCACCGAGATAATGGGTACTGTTTAAGACCACAGTCGCGAGTGGATCACCAGATTGTAGAATTCTCGGTTTGATCATCAAGCTGATACTATGGCTGGCACTGAGTGCTTTCAACTCCTTATCCAGATTCAGGAAAGTCTGCATATGCGGCTGAATCTGCTGTTCAAGCTGCTGTTTTGGAGTTTTGACATTGGCTAATGCAGTTTTTGGTTCGGAAGCAGCGGCTTCAGCTTCACTTGCTGCAGATGCTTTCGCCGGTTCAATCGCATCAATAGACAAAATGCCCTGTAGCTGCTGCAGAATCTGCTGATCTATCCATTCATCGATAAATGGCTGATTGCTTTTCAATCTCTCGATAGAAATCTCAGGACAGTTTTTTCCTTCACATTCAGGCAAGGCCAGTTTCAGCTTCTCAGTATCACCACTCAGCTTCAGCACTTCAGGCTGAGCCTGTACCACTTCAGGCGCAGCAGGCTCTTTCGGCTCTTTTTCCTTAGGCTGGCAGGCACTCAGCAAAACCGCTGATGCCAATACTGACAGACATAAAACATTCTTATAATTTGACATGCATTAACCTTTGTTCAACATCATTATTTATCCTTGCAGGACCTACCTGTTAGAACATATTCTGATAAATATCCACTTTCAAGACTTGTTGTGTTTGTTCTTTGGTTAAATAGATGTCCAGTTGTTTGGCATCTTTGCTAATTTCCTGACTACGATAATGTAAGCCAATTCCTTCCTGATCGAAGAACCAGTCCGCCTGCCCCCAGTACAGTTTTTTTGGTGCTTTCTGCTGGACTTCTGCATTATTGTCCTTTAACCATTTTTGGTAAGCCTGCTGCACAATCTGATCCATCTGCAATTGCTGCTCAGGATTGATAATATCTAGCGGACTGAGTATTTTTTGCTGCACACGGTCAGCCACAAAGAAATAATAGCGTTCATTGACGCGGATATTTTCCTGAGTGCTGTCTACCCCAATTTGCATTAACACAAATTGATTGCGCTGATAAGGAATACGGGTATACAGCGATAACTCATAGGCTTTATTCAGTTTGAGCTGGGCTTGCCAGGCATCTGATTTTTTTACATACGCATTAACCGCCTGCTGCAGACTCATATCCTGCTTTAGGCCAATCTGATCCTGAATGACTTTTGCTTGCTGCTTTTCAATAGACTGGTTTAGCCAGGAATCAGCTGTCTTTAAGGTTTGAATATCCAGATTAATACAGTTTTTAGTTTCACAAAATGGCAAAGCAATATCGGCCGATTTCTCCTGGATATTCAGATAAGGCAAAACTTTGGCTTTTTCTTCAGGGGTGACTGCTGCAGATTTTTTCTGTTCCGTCACTGGCTGTTCTTTTTCATTTTTATCACATGCACCAAGTAACAAACTGCAGCCAATGACTGAACCGAGCAGGATTTCCTTACTAAACTTCATGATTTTTTAGAGATATAAGTAATGAGTCGTCTAAATGTAGCACAAAATAAAACAGCTTCCGGAGAAGCTGTTTAACATTTTCCAAGCCTGAAGGCTTAGTGTTCGCGTGTGTTACGGAATACGATATCCGGATAACGTTCCTGCATCAGCTGTAAGTTCACTCGGCTTGGTGCAAGATAAGTCAAATGACCACCACCATCAACAGATAACTGGTCATGGGCTTTTTTCTTGAATTCATTAAATTTCTTCTCATCTTCGCAAGATACCCAACGTACTGTATTGATGCTCACCGGCTCATAAATACAGTCCACCTTGTACTCTTCTTTCAGACGATACGCCACCACTTCGAACTGCAGCACACCCACAGCACCAACAATCAGGTCATTGCTGTTTTGTGGCATGAAGACCTGAGTTGCACCTTCTTCAGACAGCTCTTTCAGACCTTTTTGCAGCTGTTTTGACTTCAACGGATCTTTCAGACGGACACGGCGGAACATTTCCGGTGCAAAGTGCGGAATACCGGTAAATTGCAGTTTTTCACCTGAAGTGAAAGTATCACCGATCTGGATGGTACCGTGGTTATGCAGACCGATAATATCACCCGGCCATGCTTCTTCCAGATGCTGACGGTCACCAGCCAGGAAGGTCAAGGCATCGCTAATGCGGATATCTTTATCGATACGCACATGCTTCATTTTCATGCCTTTTTCATACTTACCTGAACAGATTCGCATGAAAGCGATACGGTCACGGTGTTTCGGGTCCATATTGGCCTGAATCTTGAAGATAAAGCCTGTAAAACCTTCTTCATCTGCCTCTACTTTACGGTCTTGAGTTGGATGCGCTTTGGGAGGCGGTGCATATTCGCTAAATGTATCCAGAACATGGTCGACACCGAAGTTACCTAAAGCTGTACCGAACAGCACTGGAGTTTGACGGCCTGCCAGGAATTCTTCACGATCTAATGGCTCATTGGCCATTTGTACCAGTTCCAATGATTCTTCAAATGCCGCCCAAGCCAGCTCACCGACTTTTTCACGTAAATCAGCATGGTCATAGCCATCACGAACTTCGATATCAGTAATCACTGAACCAAAACCGGCTTTATAGACATAGAACTTTTCTTCGAGCAGATTATAGACACCAGCGAAGTCACGTCCTGTACCGAGTGGCCAGGTAATCGGGACACATTTAATTTTCAGGACATTTTCGATCTCATCCAGCAGCTCTAAAGGCTCACGGATTTCACGGTCCATTTTGTTGACGAAAGAAATGATAGGAGTGTCACGCATACGACACACTTCCATCAATTTGATGGTACGTTCCTCGACACCTTTTGCACCGTCAATCACCATCAGCGCTGAGTCTACCGCAGTGAGGGTACGGTAAGTATCTTCCGAGAAATCTTCATGCCCCGGGGTATCCAGCAGGTTAATCATCTTGTCCTTGAACGGGAACTGCATGACGGACGTGGTGATCGAAATCCCACGCTCTTTTTCCATTTCCATCCAGTCAGAAGTGGCTGCACGATCCGATTTACGGCTTTTCACCATACCTGCAACCTGAATGGCCTGACCCCATAACAGCAGTTTTTCTGTCATGGTGGTTTTACCGGCATCGGGGTGGGAAATAATGGCGAATGTACGTCGCTGAGCGACCTGCGCCGCTAACTCATCTTTAAAACTCATGGAAAATACCTACTGCAGAACCGCAGTGCTCAAGATCAAATACGATCAATATGAAAAAATTGACGATATTGTAGCAGATTTCTAGAGCCAATAAGCAGCCCTATAAACTGGAGAAATCGTAGTTTCCCATTCTCTTTTCCGGTTGAACTGATATTTTTTTGACTCGTTTATTTAGCAGATTGAATTCACTACTCAATCTAAAAATTATAAATCGATAACCACATAAATTTTATAATTTACAATTGATTAGTTTAATAAAAAAAAATTCTAAATAGTGATTTAATGAATTTAAGAAACAAAGGTCCTAGCTTCAAGTTGCTCAACATCCATCGGTTTACCCAGCAGATAGCCCTGCATCTGCTGACAGCCCAAACGGGTCAAAATTTCCGCTTGCTGCACAGTTTCAATTCCTTCAGCCTTTACTTTCAGGCCGAGTTTAATGGCCAGCTGAATAATACTTTCCAGAATCATTTCTTCCTTGGAACCTGCACTCAGACCCTGAATAAATTCCTTGTCAACTTTTAACTCATCGACAGGCAGGTTTTTTAAATACAGAAAGCTGGAATGCCCAGTACCAAAATCATCAATCGCTAGCTGGATGCCCATTTGACGCAACTGCTGCAAAGTCCGGATACTCGAATCAATATGATGCATGGCAGTCGATTCAGTAATCTCAATCATCAAATGTTGAGGATCAATTTTATATTGATTCAGAAGTTGCTCCAGCGTACTGATCAGATGCTTATGCTCAAACTGAATTGCAGATAAATTGACTCCGATCGGGAAAAAATCAGCATGATCAGCTTCCCAAAGCTGAATCTGTTTACAGGCCTGCTCCAAAGCCCAGTAGCCCATCGGAATAATCAGACCGGTTTTTTCTGCTCCGGGAATAAACATGTTCGGACCCAACAAACCATGCAATGGGTGCTTCCAGCGGATTAGCGCTTCTACACCACAGATCTGCTCATCATGGGTAAATTTTGGCTGATAAACCAAGATAAATTGCTGCTCTTCTACTGCTTTATACAGATCATTGATCAGTTTGCTCTGGCTTTTGCTTTCATGCTGATCGGTCGAGAAATTAAAAACAGAATAGGTATTCCGTCCCTGATACTTGGAAGTCAACATGGCGGCATCTGCATTGATCAGCAGATCCTGCAGATTCTGACCATGCTTCGGATACATGGTGATCCCGATACTGCCCGAGATATTAATGGTCTTGCCACTGATCTGGAAACTTTCCTGAATCAGTTCCAGAATCTTTTCTGATATTTTCGAGGCCTGTTCTACTGAAGTATTTTCTAGCACCAGCAGAAATTCATCACCACCGATGCACAGCAGTTTGGAATCATCTCCCAGAATTTGATGAATACGATAAGCCAGCTGAATCAGTAGCTGGTCTCCAACGTGATGGCCAAATACATCATTCACGGCTTTAAAGCGATCTAGGTCAATGTATAGAAAAGCGATTTCATGCTGGGCATCTTGCTGCCGGTCAGAAAATAGCAATTGTGCATATTTGACCAGATATAATCGGTTTGGCAGTTTGGTGAGATTATCCTGAATCGCCTGATTCGCCAGCTCTTTATTGGCCAGCATCAGCTGACGGTTACGTGATTCAAAGCGTAACTCCAGCATGGCTACACCAAATGCAGTCACCAGTACCAGACAACTAATCAGTATGACTGAAAATAACAAGTCATAATGGGAATGACTGATCTGGCTCAATGGATGGGCATCTTCATAAAAACTGAGTGCCGCCATACCCGTATAATGCATCCCGACAATGGTCAACGTAAGCATACTCGCGACCACGAGCTTCATCCGGATCGTACTTTGTACTGCCTGTCGATATTTGAATGCCACCCAGAAGCTGAGTCCCGCTCCACTCGTTGCAATCAGGATCGAACAGATCATTAATAAAGGGTGATAGGTAGTCACATGATTTTTAACATTCAGGCCCAGCATCCCCACATAGTACATTCCTGACATGCCTAGCCCCATCAGAACAGCACCTAGAATCAGACGGGCACAAGGCAAGGTTTTACGGGTGGTGAGCCAGATGGCAAAGGTTGCTCCTACAAACCCAATCATATAAGAACTTAAGGTGAGTGCAGTATCGATATCATAAGCATCAGGAAAATGAGCTGCCGTCATGCCGACATAATGCATTCCCCAGATCGCCAGTCCCAGCAAGCCACCGCTAAACAGTAAAATAAGGGTTTTCAACCTTAGCGACACATTACGAAATAGAATCTGCTCAAGCGTAAGCGTCAAATAGCAGGCAATAAATGCCACAGCCATCGATCCAATAAGCAGACTGACATCATGATGAGCATGAATCATATAAAATGTTCCATCTGGGCGATCATTTTTATTTTATTGCGCAGCTGTATTCGCACGATTCCCCGCTAAATTTACGCCCTATAAAAAATAAAATACTCTTTTCAGAGTTCATCCCGGCTGCTTCAAACTTGAAGCTATATACAAAATTTATTGCAATATTTTTATCTCTTCAGTAGCTGGAGTGGAGTTTAAAATTGCCCTGAATCGATAAAATAAAAAATTCAGCTTATATATTAGAAGTCTTTGAGATTTTATCAATTGATTAACTTTAATATTCCAGCTTTTTTATTCGACATAAATCACAAATTTTTCTTTTTTATTTAGTTACATAGCACTTTATATTTAATTGATATTGCATTTTATTTGCACAAAAAAACAGCCTATCGAGATAGGCTGTTTTTAGAAATCATATTATTTTATGTGAAAGTTACTGTTTAGACTGTGCTTGAGCATAGTCAGCCAAGACATGCGCGGCTTCCAGTACAAAAGCTTCTTCTTCCGGTAATGCTGGACGCTCTTTGGCTTTCATTTTTGCTCGAGCTTCAACCATGGCATCCAGAGAAGCCTGATAACTTTCCCAGTTCGGATAAGGTTTCAGGCCGGTTGCAGCACGGCGGGCATTTTCAGCTTCTAAAGCTTTACGCTCGATATCCAGCAACTCAGCTTTACGCTGTTCCAGATCCAGAACTACACGTTTTTGGTCTTCGACTTTTTTCATGGCCGCTGTACGCTGTTCCAGATACTTGAATTGAGGGTTCTGAGCGACACGCTGTTGAGATAACTTGGCCAGTTCCGGTACATATTTCTGTACCACACCTTCACGTTTAAATGGTGCAGTTGGAATCGTATCCCACTCTAGGGCATTTTTAGCCTTACGTTCACCAAATTCTTCGTTATAGATATCGACCAGTTTGATATCCGGAATCACGCCCTTATTTTGGGTACTACCACCGGTCACACGGTAGAATTTACGCTGAGTCAGCGTTGCTTGACCATGCGCCAAACTATCCAGCTGAACCTGTGCAGTTCCTTTACCTGTTGTGGTACTACCAATCACGATGCCGCGTTCATAATCCTGAATTGCTGCTGAATAAATTTCACTTGCAGATGCAGAAGCCAGGTTCACCATTACTGCCAATGGGCCAGCATAGGTTTGTGCGCCGCCATCATCATCTTCAAAGACGCTGACATTACCGTTACCATCACGAATCTGAACTACAGGACCCGATTTGATGACCTGTCCCAGCATGCGTGCCACTTCTTCAAGTGAACCACCCGGGTTATTGCGTAAGTCCACAATAATACCGGCAACATTCTTCGCAGCCAGTTCTTTCAAAGCTTTATTGGTATCTTCTGATACTGAACGATAGTCGGTACCCGCACGACGGGCACGATAGTTCAGATAGAAAGATGGAATTTCAATCACACCGTACTGATATTTTTTACCATCACGCTGGATTTCAACGGTACGGGTTCTAACCCCGGCATCTTCTTCCTGAATCACATCACGTACAAGACTGACATTACGCGCCTGTCCCATGGTCGCACCCGGGCCTAATAACTTCAGCGTTACTTTGGTGCCGCGCTTACCACGAATCAGGCCAACAATTTCATTGCTCGGCCAGCCGATTACATCGACCATCTGTTCGCCGTCTTGAGCAACGCCAACAATACGGTCACCTGATTTTACCTGTCCTGATTTGCTGGCAGGCCCACCTTCTACAATGGTTTCAATCTTGGTGTAATCTTCATTACCACGTTCCGGACGAATCGACACCCCAATCCCTTCCAGCTGCAATGTAGTCTGACGGTTCAGCTCCATCGCATCTACAGGCGGGAAATAATTACTGTGCGGATCATAAGTCAGCATCATCGCGTTGAGGGTTTTGTCCAGTACATCATCGCTCTTGATCCGGCTAAGACGTTCTAACTGACGGGTATAACGCTTAGTCAGAGTTTGAGCAGGTGTTAAATCTTCCGGCCCAGTCAGATCCTGGCCATTTGCCAGTTCTGGATTGGCTTTGAGTGCATTCTGCTTAGCTTGCTCTTCTTCCTTACTGATCGTCAGGTTAATCAGCTGAGAAAGCAGCATTTTTGACCAGTGAGCACGTTGTTCAGCCTGAGTTTTAAAGAATGGCGCTTTTTCGCGATCCGTTTCGATATATACATTCTTCTGATTCAGGTTTTGCGGTTTTTTCAGTTCTTCCAGCATAAAGGTATAGAACTGGGCTAAACGCTCACGATACTGTGCATGAATTTCATAAGGGCCAGACAAATTACCAGCTTTCAGATTGGCACCGAAAGTAGCGCCATAGCGTTTTTTATAATCTTCTATTTCAGATGCCAGAAAAAGACTGTGATCTGCATCCAGACTGTCAATATAAAAATCAAAGATACGCTGTGAAGTCTGAGCATCCAGACGCATATTCAAATAATGTTGGCGATCAACGAGAGTTGCCAGTTGTCGGGATACCAATGCCTGTTCTTGAGAAGGTTGAAGCACTGCTTTGCTGACTACTTCTTTACCATCAGCTGCAATTGCATCATTCACCACATGGGTAAAAAATAATCCGCCTGTCGCAATCGCAACTGCACAAGCTATTGTTTGAAATTTCATAAATAATTCGTACTTCCTTGGCCTCAAGACCAATTTGACCGTGTTGCTTTTCGAGCAGAACTTAAAGTATTCAGCATCTTAAACAACTTAATATGTTTATGTCGTGTAGTTTTATCATATTCTGTGCTGACAAAGTGTAGCAAATCATTGCAGAATTCAGGTATTGTTTTCCCCGAAAATTCTAAAATGGATTCCGCATATGATTGGCGCATTGATGCTCGACATCGCAGGCACTACCCTTACTCAAGAAGATATTGAACTCTTGGGTGCACCACAAGTCGGTGGTGTGATTTTATTCGGTCGCAATATTGAATCTCCTGCCCAAGTCCGTGCCTTGACTGATCATATGCGCCAGGTTCGTCCAGATATTCTGATTGCAGTGGATCAGGAAGGTGGCCGTGTACAGCGCCTGAAACAGGGCTTTACCCTGCTGCCTGCTACGGGTAAATTTGGTGAGCTTTACCAGACTGATCGTGAAAAAGCACTGGAACTGGCCGAGAAATGTGGCTGGTTAATGGCCACCGAAGTACTGGCTGTCGGAATTGACTTTAGTTTTGCGCCTGTGCTGGATCTGAATTATATTAGTGATGTGATTGGCGACCGTAGCTTTGCTAAAAATATTCAGGATATTATTCCACTGGCTGGTGCTTTCCTGAAAGGTATGAAACGTGCTGGTATGGCTTCGACTGGCAAACATTTCCCGGGACATGGTTCGGTTAAGGCCGATTCGCATGTGGCCGCTGCCATTGATATGCGCAGCTATGAAGAAATCCAGCAAAAGGATATGCAGACTTTTATCCAGTTACAATCACAACTCGATGCGCTTATGCCTGCCCATGTTATCTATAGTCAGGTTGATCCAAATCCAGCCGGTTTCTCAGAATTCTGGATTCAGAAAGTGTTACGTCAAGAACTTGGCTTCGACGGCGTACTGTTCTCGGATGATTTAAGCATGCAGGCTGCCTGTGTGGCTGGCGGTGCTGATGCCCGGATTCAGGCGGCATTAAAAGCAGGTTGTGATATGGGATTGGTCTGTAATGATCGCGCAGCACAGTGTATTGCACTTGAGGGCATTCAGGATCTGCTATTGCCCAATCAGCACCGCCTGGAACGCATGCGCGGAAAAATTCCAGAGATTCGGATCGGCACTGAACTGGATCTTGGAGATGAATGGCGCCAGATCCGTGATGAAATCAGCCAGTTTAAAGATCAGGTTCTGTAATTTTTTAATGATCTGAATACGACAAAGGAACACGACAAGGTGTTCCTTTTTTATTATCATGTTGAAAAGACTGCTATATTAATGAGCAGCATTGAATTAAAACAACAATAAGGTCAGGACGACATGACAGAATCTCTTTCACAACATCGCCATATTTCTTTTACTGCACACTATACTGGCTATATCTGGTACAAAATGGGGATTTCACATCCGGTATTTGCTACCTCTAAAGGTAAATTCCTTGCCAAACTGGTTCATCCACTGGAGTCATGGGCTGAACGTCATGTAGGCGGCAGTATGCGCACCACCCTGAAACAGCGTCATCAAATGATTGACGAACACCTAGGTCAGTTAATTAGTGAATATCCTCAATTACAGGTACTGGAAATTGCCAGTGGCTTATCCCCACGCAGCTGGAATTTTAGACAGAAATTTCCCGGGATTAATTATCGGGAGCTGGATCTGCCCGATATGGCTAGGATCAAAACCAATGCTTTGCAGCAGATTGATCAGGATGCCCCGGAAGTATTGAGTGCCGATATTTTTAGTGCAGAACTGGCGAATATTTTTAAAGTCTTTGACCCGCAGCAACCTCTCGTTATTATTAGTGAAGGCCTGATCAATTACTTTGATCAAAAAATGCTGTTTACTTTACTCAAAGGCATTACCGAATATGGTCAAGACTTTAGTGAAGTGCATTATCTCAGTGATATTTATCCTGAACCGGTCAAAAATAAACTGGCGAGCTTTATCTGGGCCTGCAGCCGTCTGCTGAAATTCATGTCACGCAGTGCGTTTACCTTTCATTTTAAATCACCTCAAGAACTACAGCAGTTTTTTCAGCAAGCTGGGTTTATGCAGGTGGAGGTCGAACAACCAAAACGTTATTTTGCAGAGCCTCGACAGCAGAATCCTCATTATGAACAGGATGAACATCTAGGCGATTTGGTCTGGATGATTCATGCAGTGAAAAAAAACAGCGTTTAATTACGCTGTTTTTTTATGAATTCTATTGTTTAGATGACTGCATCGAATACTTCAGCCTGTTGAAGGGCTTTCTCTTTCTGGACAAAGCGTAGTAAACGCTCTGCCACATCAAAACTGCCATGCTTGAACAAAGCACGTAACTGAGTATCATCATGTTCGAAGATCAAACATTCGATCTTGAATTCGCCTTCTTCATCTTCCAGATACAAAGCCAGATCACGTGGATATGCGGCTGCCAGATCGGTTAATCCAGGTTCCAATTCCAGCAATACCCCAAAGAAATTCATATCAATAATTTCTGCCTTGAGTACCAGATCAGAATGACGATGACTTAAATAACGCTGTGGATCCTGAACCGTAATCCGCTCTTCACCGCGCCGTTCGATCTGCTGCATCTGTTCACGGGTGAACGGGATAATACCTTCGAGCTGATCAACCGGTTCATCACGCAAGAAAGTTGCAAACAAATGCATGGTTTCTTTACGGCGCTGTAACTGAGGCACATGATCTGCAGAAGCAATCTGCACATACTGCATGTTTGGACATTGCAGGGCAAAATTGGCATTCTCATGTGGCAAGGTAAAGCTGTCATATTGCCCACAAGCCACCAAAACTTTGCATTGAGGAATCGGTACATTGGTCAGTCTTAAAAGACGGTTACAGTTGATATCATAGCGGTCCTGCTCAGTGGCAGTAAACTCGGACATCTGCTTAAAGAACAACCGTTTTGCTGTTGGCGACATACGGGTTTCTTTTAAACGTGCATGATTGACCAGATACAGAATCACCGCTTGGCCGAATTCATCCATGCGCTGTTCTTTCATTAAATGCAGAGATTCTTCCAGCAGCATGCGCCAGCTTTTACGGGTCTTTTGCATCACACCCATTAAAATCATACGGTCTACCAGTTCAGGGCGCTGATCCGCCAGACAGGAAGCCACCACTGAACCCAGAGACATTCCCAGAATAGCCACCTTAGGCAATTGCATCTGATCCAGCCATTGGCCTAGCATCGCGGCCAGATCTTCGAGTTCAAGTGTTCCTGCAGATAAGCCGGTATCAACGTTAGTAATTTGCTGGTTGGCCCCCATGGAAGGTAAATCAATTAAAATAATAGGTCCCGCATCAAATAACTGTTCTACACAATATTTGTAAGAATTAAAGTTCTGAAAAGCTCCCCCAATAATCACCATTGGGCGCATATGCAAAGTATCAGAACGCGCAATGGCCATATACTCGATTTTCCAGCCATCGATCCATGTCGTACGTGCTGGTTGCTTGAAACTGTGCTTATCATAAAGATCAAAAAAACCATAATGGCTATGTTGGTCCAATGCCTGGGCATCCATCTGGATAATGGAATTCATATTCCTTTCCTCCGTCCTTGCCTTATTTTTATTGTGCAAGTCATTATTTACAGATCTTATGCTTCAGGATTATTCCGATTATCCTGAACACGCATCCTGCGCTGTAGTAATTATATCAATGACATCTATGTCGCTACATTTCATTCTATACAGAGCGGCTTTTCACAAGCAACTGATTCGACAACCACTTATCTGCTTTTAAAGATAAAACAATTTCAAAATGTTTAGAAACAGTGAAAAGCTTATGATTTTTAAGTGATGGGCTTCATTGTCCGGCATCAGACTGTTAATATCAAAGTGAAATTTCTAAGTGATTGAACCGCTATGCAAGAGTCTATTGAACAATACATGCAAACGGTAGGACAGCAGGCACGCCAGGCTTCTCGCATTTTGGCTCGTGCGTCTACCCAAACTAAAAACAGCGCATTGTCAGCAATTTATACCGCTTTAGAAAACAGTCAGGCCGCTATTCTGGCTGCCAACCAGATTGATATGAATAAAGCTCACCAGAACAATCTGGACAGTGCCCTGCTTGATCGCTTAGAACTCAACCCCGCACGCTTTAAAGGTATGTTACAGGGCCTGAAAGATGTGATCAGCCTGAAAGATCCAATTGGTGAAATTACCGATATGGCTTACCGTCCTACAGGCATTCAGCTTGGCAAGATGCGTGTGCCTTTAGGCGTAGTGGGCATGATTTATGAATCACGTCCCAATGTAACTCTGGAAGCTGCTTCACTGGCATTGAAATCCGGAAATGCGATTATTCTGCGTGGCGGTTCAGAAGCTTTGGAATCTAACCAGGCCATTGCAACTGCCATCCAGCATGGCTTGAAAGTAGCAGGTTTGCCTGAAGCGTCAGTTCAGGTGATTAATACAACTGACCGTGCTGCGGTTGGCCAGCTGATTACCCTGACTGAATTTGTCGATGTGATTGTACCGCGTGGTGGCAAAGGCTTAATTGAGCGCATTACTGAAGAGGCACGTGTGCCTGTGATTAAACATCTGGACGGGAATTGTCATGTTTATGTTGAAGCACAGGCTGATCTGCTCAAAGCACTGCCCATTGCTTTAAATGCCAAAACCCATCGTTATGGCGTATGTAATGCCATGGAAACTTTGCTGGTTGATGAGAAAGTTGCAGAAGACTTCTTGCCTCGAATTGCTGAGCTGTATCAGGAAAAACAGGTAGAGCTTCGTGGTTGTCGTGAAACCCAGCGTATCTTGGGCAATCAGGTAGTCGCAGCAACAGAGGAAGACTGGTACACCGAATATCTAGGTCCGATTCTGGCAGTTAAAATCGTATCAGGTGTTGAGGAAGCTATTGAACATATCAATAAATATGGCTCGCATCATACCGATTCAATTATTACGGAAAATTACAGCATCGCTCGCGAATTTTTAGCTGGTGTAGATTCGAGTTCAGTCATGATCAATGCTTCTACCCGTTTTGCTGATGGTTTTGAATATGGTTTGGGTGCGGAAATCGGCATTTCGACAGATAAAATTCATGCCCGTGGCCCGGTTGGCTTAGAAGGCCTGACTTCCCAGAAATGGGTAGTCTTCGGTGATGGTCAGATTCGTCAGTAAATAGATAATAAAATCGGCCTTGTTCGCAAGGCTGATTTTTATGCATTGAGTTGATAAAAGACATGTTCAAGTAAATATGCAACCTTTATAAAATTGCATATAATTTCTTCATATCCATACCTAAAAGATAGAATAAATAAACATTATTTTTAAGAAATATAAGCTACAGTTTGATAGATCATTTTTTAACAGTATTTTATTTATAAATGAAAACTATGAACTGATAAATTTTAATTATTATTGTCGCTATGGTCGATAATGCTTAAGTCTAATCGGCTAAAGTCTATCTAGGACAGTAAAAAAACCCATGTTAAAACATGATCACAGACCTATCTTGTGTCGCTTTTGCCAGCAGACAGGTCAACGAAATGGATGAGAATTTTAATTAGAATCGGGTAAACAATCGTGTCTAAATCAGTATTAGTTATTAATTGTGGCTCTTCTTCAATCAAGTTTGCCCTATTGCTTGAAGAACAGAATTTCCGTATTCACGGCTTAGCTGAGAACTTAGGCACAGAAAATGCCCGTATTAAAGGTGTGACTGTCGGTAATGAACCCGTCGATATTCATATTCCTTTTGCAGATCATAAGAAAGCGCTAGAAGTAGGTTTAGAGCGTCTAGCGAATTACAAGCCGGATGCCATTGGTCACCGTGTGGTACATGGCGGCAGCCTGACCAAGGCAGAACTGATTACTGACGAGATTATTGAAAAAATTCGCGAAGCAACTCCACTTGCGCCTTTACACAATCCGGCTCACCTGATCGGAATCGAAGCGACTAAACGTTTATTCCCAGATTTGCCACAAGTCGCAGTATTCGACACAGCTTTCCATCAAACCATGCCGGCACATGCTTACCGTTATGCCCTGCCTAAATTCCTTTATACCGAATATGGCGTACGTCGTTATGGTTTCCATGGTACCAGCCATGCTTATGTATCAGATCGCGGTTCTGAACTTGCGGGCAGCTTCAAACAAGGTGGCTGGTTAACAGCGCATCTCGGTAATGGTAGTTCGACCTGTGCCGTATGGAATGGCCAAAGTGTAGATACATCAATGGGTCTGACGCCACTTGAAGGTGTGGTGATGGGTACCCGTAGTGGCGATGTCGATCCAAGTTTGCATAGCTTCCTGGCTGCAAACTTAGGCTGGGATGTATATAAAATTGACAAGATGCTCAACAAAGAAAGTGGCTTGCTTGGTTTATCTGACAATCTGTCTAATGACATGCGTACTTTGATTGAAGCCTCAGAACAAGGCAATGAAGATGCGACTCTTGCGATTGAAGTATTCTGCTACCGTCTGGCGAAATCTTTAGCTGCTTTAAGCTGTGGTCTGCCACGTATTGATGGTCTGTTTTTTACCGGTGGTATTGGTGAAAACTCGGCGTATATTCGTGAAAAAACCATGGTTTATTTACCACATTTCGGTTTCAACCTGGATAAAGACGCTAATAGCAGTTTGAAGCGCGGCACTGAAGGCCGGATCGATAACGGTACAGGCCCACAAATCTGGGTAGTTCCGACTGATGAAGAAGGCCGAATCGCAAAAGAAACTCATTATGTGGTAGAGCATGAAGTGGAGCAAGCTACTGCAAAAAAGTCTGAACCTGAAGCTGCGCTTGCATAAGCAAGCCCGGTTCCCTTTTACCTAATTTCTATTATTGCGCGACTGATATTACTTATGAAAACGATTTTATTGGTGCCGACCGGGGAAGGCGTCGGCTTAACTTCAGCCTGTTTAGGTTTGGTATATGCTTTAGAATGCCAAGGGGTAAAAGCAGGTTTTGTGAAACCTTTTTCACAGGAAAAAAGCCAGGAAACAGATCGCACTACAGCACTCTATCGTCATTTATCCCAAAGTGAAACTGTTGAACCGATTGCTTATGAAAGCCTGATTCAACGCTTTAATCTGGGTGAAACAGATGAATTGCTTGAAGATGCAGTACGCCTGCATCGTGAGATTGCCAAAAATCACGACCTGATTATTGTTGAAGGTTTGGTACCAAATAGCCGCGATACCTTTGCGCCAAGCTTTAATGCAGCCTTGGCGCAGGCACTAGATGCCAAAGTCATCATTGTCAGCAATGCTGATATCAACCAGCCTGAAGTGGCAGCTGAAAAAATTGAAAGCCAATTACGTTATTTAGGTGGTTCCTCTTCTACCCGTATGGCTGGCGTATTGTTTATGCGCACCAAAGGCTTACCAGAAGATTCTGCACAGATCCCGGTGACTATTGATCCCGGTTTACGCCTGATCAGTGATACCAACAAATTTATAGCAGCTATTCAGAAAACCCATGCCCATATTGGTTCTGAAAAGCTTCCAGTCATTGGTCTGGTTCCATTCAGCAATACTTTAAGTGTGCCACGTATTTCTGACCTAGCAGCACATATTTCAGCAGACTGGGTCAATCTGGGTGAAGCAAAGCAGCGCCGTGTTTTACACAGCAGTTTAATTGCGTCCAATATTGAACATGAATTACATAAATTCGTGGCTGGCGAACTGATTATCAGTGCATCAGACCGGATTGATGTCTTGCTGGCAAGTAGCCTGGCGAGCAGCAATGGCATTCCATTGGCAGGTTTGGTGCTGACTGAACATTATGAGCCAAATTCGACTGTATTGGAGTTCTGCCAGACAGCGATTAAACATGGTCTGCCTATTCTGCATACGCCACTCAGCACTTTTGAAACTGCCCAAAGTCTAGCCAATTTAAGCAATGAAATTCCATGTGATGATACTGAACGTGCTGAACAGGTCACTCGTTTTGTGTCCAGTCATTTAAATGAAGAATGGATTGCACAGCTAATTAATGGTTCTTACAAGCCACGTCTGTCTCCTTCTGCATTCCGTCATGAGCTAGTACAAAAGTCGATTACTGCGAAAAAACGTATTGTGCTTCCGGAAGGTGATGAGCCACGTACCATTCAGGCGGCTGCGATCTGTCAATCTCGCGGGATTGCGCACTGTATCTTGCTGGCAAAACCGGAAGAAGTGGTTGAAGTTGCCAAAGCACGTAATATTGACTTACCGCACGATCTTGAAATTATTGATCCCGACCTGATTCGCGAGAATTATGTCGAAAAAATGGTTGAACTGCGTAAAGGCAAAATCAACGAATTGCAGGCACGTGAACAGCTACAGGATACTGTCGTACTCGGTACTATGATGCTGGCACTTGATCAGGTGGATGGTCTGGTTTCTGGTGCAGTACATACCACAGCAAATACCGTTCGTCCTGCTTTCCAGTTGATCAAGACAGCACCTGAATATTCATTAGTCTCTTCTGTATTCTTTATGCTGCTGCCAGATGAAGTCTATGTCTATGGTGACTGTGCGATTAATCCAGATCCGGATGCCGAACAACTGGCTGAAATTGCAATTCAGTCTGCTGACTCTGCAAAAGCCTTTGGCATTGATCCACGTATTGCTATGATTTCTTACTCTACCGGGACTTCAGGCACAGGTGCAGACGTAGAAAAAGTCGCGAAAGCGACTGAGATTGCTAAACAGCGTCGTCCTGATCTGTTGATTGATGGTCCACTGCAATACGATGCCGCTTCAGTTGAAAGTGTGGGCCGTCAGAAAGCACCTGACTCACAAGTGGCTGGTCGTGCCAATGTGTTTATCTTCCCTGACCTAAATACCGGTAACACCACTTATAAAGCAGTACAACGTGCGGCAAATGTCGTAAGTGTCGGTCCGATGCTACAGGGTTTGAACAAGCCGGTGAATGACCTGTCACGTGGTGCGCTGGTCGATGACATTGTGTTTACCATTGCTTTAACTGCGATTCAGGCAGATCAGCAAGCTAATTAATTTTCTTTAACACTCACAACCATCCGGTCAAAAGATCGGGTGGTTTTTTAGTGATCTATTTAACAAACTTTCTCAATAATCATTGAAGGAGCTATAATCTACAGATTGTCTAGCTCAAAAAATTATGCAAGTTCGTAATCTGCTCTATGAGTAAATAAAATTAAAATAAAAATATTGATGACACAAAAGAAATGCCAGCCGATCGGGCTGGCATTTACCACTTTAACAGATCAGATTTGCCTATTTTAAACTTACATCCAGTTTGAGTATTTAAGCCAAACCAGAATAAGTCAGGCAACGATCATACTTATACCGTGGTCCATTCTTTGTGCACATCTTCTGCTGTTTTATTCAAGATCACGCTGTCATCTTTCACTTCGCTTACCCAGCTAATCGGAATCAGATGATGCTCATTATTCTCGTCATCACTTCTTGTCAATTTAATCTTGTCCTGACCTTCTAAATGATCCACTTTACCAACTTGAGTACCATCTGAAGCAATTACTGAAGCATGTTCTTTGATGTCATTTGTATTAAAGTTACTCATTCCAATTGCCCTATTTATAGAAGTTGAGAGACCTCAGTTTAAGCCCTAAAAAATTGGCTGTGTGTAAGGGTTTTCAGGCTTTGGGTTTTTCTAGGTTAATAATGTAATGAAGAAAAATAACTGTGTCACAGGCATGTTGTGGCAAGACCAAGATGATTGAAATATTGTTTTTTTTATTAAGGTAATTTGAAGATTTGAAGATTTGAAGATTTGAAGATTTGAAGATTTGAAGATTTGAAGATTTGAAGATTTGAAGATAGGCTAATTTTTTAGCTCTTAAAATGTAAAAAAGAAGATAAAGCTTAAGCTTGATCTTCTTTCTGGCCGTAGAACCAAGTAGCAGCGATATAAAGACTAAAAGCAATTACCATCAATACACTAGTCAGGGTCATAAAGAAAACTCATCATTCATTTGATAAGCGCATTATGTAAAAGTTTTATGACAGTTATATGACAATGATGAAATTTCCATAATTTTAATTAATTAATAAAAATCATATATTTATAATAAATTTAATTATATTCAAATAAACTTTAAGCTGAAATATGACAGTAAATATGACAAAAACCGGTCATTTTTAACCAATCTTTCAGCCAAAGTAATATGCCTTATTGCTTAAACTATAAACTTTTGGCCAATGTCCCTGCAAAACGCCCACAACCAGATTCATTTGTCTTATAATTTAGCCCGCTAGCTAACAGCCCGCTCAAGAGATATTTGTATGACAACTATTATCAAGCAAGATGACTTGATCACATCGGTTAAAGATGCGCTTCAGTTCATTTCTTACTATCATCCACAAGACTTCATCCAAGCGATGAGCCGTGCGTACGACCGTGAAGAGAACAAAGCTGCGAAAGATGCGATCGCGCAAATCTTAATTAACTCACGCATGTGTGCAGAAGGCCACCGCCCTATCTGCCAGGATACTGGTATCGTCAACGTATTTGTTGAAGTGGGCATGGATGTTAAATTTGATTTAACCATGAGCCTGGACGATGCGATCAACGAAGGTGTACGTCAAGGTTATCTTGAAAACTCTAACGTGCTTCGTGCATCTGTACTGGCTGACCCTGCTTTTGGCCGTAAGAACACCAAAGACAACACGCCTGCTGTGATCTATCACAAACTTGTTCCAGGTAACAAAGTAGACATCACTGTTGCTGCTAAGGGTGGCGGTTCAGAAAATAAATCTAAACTGGCAATGTTGAACCCGTCTGACTCAATCGTAGATTGGGTACTGAAAACTGTTCCAACTATGGGTGCAGGCTGGTGTCCTCCTGGTATGCTGGGTATCGGTATTGGTGGTACTGCTGAAAAAGCCATGATGCTTGCAAAAGAAGCATTGATGGAAGAGATCAACATGGACGAATTGCTGCGTCGTGGTCCACAAAACAAACTTGAAGAACTTCGTATCGAAATCTTCGAGAAAGTAAACGCATTGGGCATTGGTGCTCAAGGTCTTGGCGGTTTAACCACTGTTCTAGACATCAAGATCAAAGATTATCCTTGTCACGCTGCGGGCAAACCAGTCGGCATGATCCCGAACTGTGCTGCAACCCGTCACGCACATTTCACGCTTGATGGTTCAGGTGTTGCGCATATTCAAGCACCAAGCCTTGAAGACTACCCATCAGTCACTTGGGATTCCTCATCTTCTAAACGTGTTGACCTAGACAACATTACCCAAGAAGAAATGAACTCTTGGAAACCAGGTGATACATTACTTCTTAACGGTACGATCTATACTGGCCGTGATGCTGCACACAAACGTATGGTAGACATGCTGAACAACGGTGAAGAACTTCCTGTTGATCTGAAAGGCAAATTTATCTACTACGTAGGCCCTGTTGATCCAGTAGGTGACGAAGTTGTAGGCCCTGCAGGTCCAACAACTGCGACTCGTATGGATAAATTCACTCGTCAGGTATTAGAAGCAACTGGTCTTTACGGCATGATCGGTAAAGCGGACCGTGGTCCTGCTGCTGTTGAAGCAATTAAAGACAACAAAGCAACTTACCTCATGGCGGTTGGTGGTGCTGCATACCTCGTATCTAAAGCAATCCGTGAAGCTGAAGTGGTTGCATTTGCTGATCTGGGTATGGAAGCGATCTACAAGTTCGTAGTGAAAGATATGCCTGTTTCTGTTGCAGTTGACGTAAATGGTACATCTGTACACGCGACTGCTCCAAAAATCTGGCAAGCGAAAATTGGCAAGATTCCAGTAGTTGACGCTGCTGCAGGCTAATTTAAGCTGCATGAAAAAAGCACCCTTAATGGGTGCTTTTTTATTGGAATTTTAAAATTAATTACCAGGTTCTTGGATCCCAGAGTTTAAACGGTGTGGTTAACTGTACATCTGTAGATGGATCATATTCAGTCGCCTTAATTTTCTGGGCTTTCTTGCGGATTTTCCCAGTTTCCTGATCCTGTGCAAAAAAGTTAAAACTGTCCGATTTTAACTGGGTAAAAGCAATTTCATTGAGTCCCATACTGCTTGGCATTAGCATCAGAGGTCCCGGAACACTACGACGGGTGCTTAAATTTTCTTCATCATACTTAATAAAATAGGATTGACCCGCTTCTACTGTAAAGTCCAAATACTTAGGTTTTTGGAAGTGCAACGCACCTAAAGGGCGACTGGTACTCAAGCGATAAGTACCTGCAGGCAACTCAATCCAGTAATGATGATTATGCAATAAACTCGGAATACGATGCTGATTGATAAATAGGCTGGCAGCGACAATTTCCTGACGGTTCCATTTGGAATCCGGGCGGTATAAATAAACGATTGCAGCATCCTCATGCTGAGGTTTAACTGCCTGAAAATGATTACCCTGTTTCTGGTTGACCCAGCCACCAATCGTAAACATCCCCACCCGATGCTGTTCGACGAAGCCCGGTTTTTTTTCAAGATCAATATTTTTTAAAGTGCTGAGTGGCTGTGTAGGCTCAACTACGGCTTTTTTACCGTGACAACCCATCAGCGCCAAACTGCCGATGAGCACCATTGCGACTCCACGCATGCTTATCCCTCACTGCGTCTTTATTCTTGTATGTAAGTACTTTGCGATATATTTTTATAGCTTTCGGCATCCACGCCTAGATGTTGAGATTAGCATCTGCTTTTATCTTTTGGAAATAAAAAACGTGCGAAAACACGGGGTTTTCACACGTTTCTGACGAATAGCAATCAAGCAGATTTGCTATTCACCACCTTTAAATCAACTTTTACCGCTGTTTCTGGTTCATCATGTGGTTGACGTTCAGCAAGAAATTCTGGTGCAGCTTCACCATTAATGACTGCTTCATTGACTACCACAGTGCCTACATCGCTACGACTCGGCAAGTCATACATGGTTTCTAACAATGAATTTTCCAGAATCGAGCGCAGGCCACGCGCACCTGTATTATGTTCCAATGCTTTTTTCGCAACCGCACGTAGTGCTGAATCTTCAAAGATTAAGTCCACATTTTCCATCTCAAACAGATGTTTATATTGACGGGTTAATGCATTCTTCGGCTCAGTCAGAATCTGCATTAAAGCTTCTTCATCCAGCTCATCTAAAGTCGCGATCACTGGTAAACGACCAATGAATTCTGGAATCAGACCAAATTTCACTAAGTCAGTCGCTTCGACCTGACGGAACAATTCAGACAGCTTTTTGCTTTCGTCTTTATTACGGACTTCTGCAGTAAAGCCAATACCACCTTTCTCCTGACGCTGCTGTACGATTTTCTCAAGACCTGAGAATGCACCGCCACAGATGAACAGGATATTCGAGGTATCAATCTGAATGAATTCCTGCTGCGGATGCTTACGACCACCTTGTGGTGGAATTGAAGCAACCGTACCTTCGATCATTTTCAGCAAGGCTTGCTGTACGCCTTCACCTGATACATCACGTGTAATGGATGGGTTTTCAGATTTACGGGTAATCTTATCGATTTCATCGATATAGATAATGCCCTTTTGCGCTTTTTCGACATCGTAATCAGCTTTTTGCAAAAGCTTTTGTACAATGTTTTCAACATCTTCACCCACATAACCCGCTTCAGTTAGGGTTGTTGCATCTGCCATGGCAAATGGAACGTCCAGAAGACGGGCAAGGGTTTGTGCCAGCAAGGTTTTACCTGAACCGGTCGGACCCACCAGCAGGATATTACTTTTGGCAATTTCAACGGAATCATCTGCTTTCTTACCATTGGTCTGTACTTTCAGACGTTTGTAATGGTTGTATACGGCCACAGATAATGTCTTTTTCGCTACGTCCTGACCAATCACATATTGATCGAGCGCCGCACGGATTTCATGCGGTTTCGGTAAAGGACGGTTCGCCCAGTCATTGGTTTCGACCTGTTGACTGGTTTGAACCAAATCTAAGCATACGTCCACACATTCATTACAAATGTATGCGTCCTCGCCTGCAATCAGCTTTCCGACTTCAGACTGCGTTTTACCGCAAAATGAACAATGCTTTTGTCCTTGAGGATGTTCGGACATATTTACTCCAATATCTCAATCTCTAAAACTTATGGACGTTTCGTTAGAACTTCATCCACAAGACCGTATTCTTTCGCTTGCTGAGCAGTCATGAAGTTGTCACGGTCTGTATCGCGTGCCACTTTTTCATAGTCCTGACCGCTATGTTCAGCCATTAAACGGTTTAAACGTTCTTTAATAAACAGAATTTCACGTGCGTGAATTTCAATATCTGATGCCTGGCCTTTGAAACCACCCAAAGGCTGGTGAATCATGACACGTGCATTTTCAAGGCAGTAACGTTTGCCTTTAGTTCCTGCATTGAGCAGGAATGCGCCCATTGATGCTGCCTGACCCATACAATAAGTCACAACATCCGGTTTAATAAACTGCATGGTATCGTAGATCGCCATGCCAGCAGTCACCGAACCACCCGGTGAGTTGATATATAAATGAATATCTTTATCTGGGTTCTCAGCTTCTAAAAACAACATTTGCGCAACGATCAGGTTGGCCATATTGTCTTCAACTTCACCTGTCAGAAAAATTACCCGCTCACGTAAAAGGCGTGAATAAATATCAAAAGAACGCTCACCACGAGAGGATTGTTCTACCACCATTGGCACTAAAGCGTTTTCAATCGTTGGAACATACATAGGTTTATTTATTCCTAAATTTTTGTGACTTAATCCATAATCACAATATGAGGGATAATCAATGAAATTGCAAAATAATCGCGAATAATTCCATCATATTTTTTGCATTAGTTTTGTGAAAATCAGATATGTCAAGAAATTACTAATATGAAAAAAGGCGCACGAAGCGCCTTTTTAGGGAAAGCTTGAATTAGCCTTGTTGACGAGCTTGTTGCTCTTTCAATAAGTCTTCATAGCTTACAGTCGCATCAGTCACTTTAGCAGATGCTAGGATGTGATCAACAACTTGGTCTTCAAGTACAACTGCTTCGATTTGAGCACGTTGTTGCTTGTCATTTTTGAAGTATTCGATCACTTCATTTGGATCTTCGTAAGAAGAAGCCATATCTTCGATATAAGCTTCAACGCGCGCTTGATCTACTTCAATTTTCGCATCAGCAAGAATGCGGCTTACCAATACGCCAAGTTTAACTGATTTCTCAGCTTGTTCTTTGAACAGGTCATCTGGAAGCATGCTTGAATCAAATGCTTTCGCGCCTTGAGCACCGAACTGTTGAGTGAACTGCTGGATCATTTGTTGACGTTGACGGTCAATTTCTTGAGCAACCATTGCAGATGGAAGTTCAACTTCGTTTGCAGCTACAAGTGCATCGAAAGTTGCGCCTTTAACCTGGTTACGCAGGCCGTTTTTCACTTCACGTTCCATGTTTTTACGAACGTCAGCTTTCAGTTTTTCAACGCCATCTTCTTCAGAAATACCGAAGATTTTCAGGAATTCAGCATCAATTTCTGGAAGTTTTTGTTTTTCAACAAGTTTTACATTGATTTTGAATTGAGCTTGTTTACCAGCAAGGTTTTCAGCTTGGTAATCTTCAGGGAAAGTAACATCGATCACTTTCTCTTCGCCTTTCTTCATACCGATGATGCCATCTTCGAAGCCAGGGATCATACGACCAGAACCTAAAACAAGTTTAAAGTCTTGCGCAGCGCCGCCTTCAAATTTTTCGCCATCAACAGTACCTTCGAAGTCGAAAGTTACTTGCATGTCTTTTTTAGCCATGCCTTTAGTTTCAGCCCAAGAAGCGCGTTGTTTTTGAAGATTTTCAATCATCTTCTCAACGTCTTTGTCATTTACTTCGGACGCTTTACGTTCAACTTCCAGACCTTCGAATTTCACTTCAACTTCTGGATAAACTTCAACAGTCGCTTCATAAACTAAAGCGTCGTCTTTCATTTCAGTTTTTTCGATGTTTGGCATACCAACAGCGTTGATTTTTTCTTGTTGGATTGCTTCGAAAACTGTGTCACGAATGATGTCGTTGACAACTTCTTGGTAGATACCAGCGCCGTATTCACGACGAACTACGTTTACAGGTACTTTACCTGGACGGAAGCCGTTGATCTTCGCAGTTTTAGCAGTGCGTTTTAAACGAGCTTCAAATTGCTCATTAATACGGCTCGTCGGTACAGAAACATTTAAACGACGGGCAACGCCCGAAACCGCTTCAGAAGTTACTTGCATGGCTTCCTCTATATATTTGGTAATAACAGGTTTATAAAAATGTGCCACATTATATGACAACATTTGCAGATATACAAAACACAATACTTGAATCGTCTTTATTAATGCTGTAATAATCAAATTTATTCAGTCAAATTCATTTTTCTTTGATTAAATATCCCTTCCCTCAAATAAGAATAGATATATTGATTACTGAAACTGGACAGATCATCTCTTTAATCTGCATTTATGGATTTTTATAGTGCTTTTAGTAAACTTTTCTTTATCTTTTCTTCAATTTTTTTAAACTCTAATAATCTCAATAAAAGTAAAGATAATAATCTATTAATCAGATTTAGTTTAAATACATTAACTTAGAAACATTTTGATACACCATAACATCGCTAAAGGCAATTAATATAATTTTTAAAATCGTCATTTCCTATCTAAAAGTAATTCTTAATTTAAATAAGAATTATTATTATTCGCATACATAAATTTTATGCTTTTTTCGGGTTCCCACATGTCGTTTATCAAATCACGTAAAAAACTCGTTTCATCGGCGATTGCCTCTTCCCTCTCGATCGTAACTGTAAATGCTGTGGCTGATGAAAATGTGGTCAAGCTCGAAACTATTCATCAAGAAGTTAAAGCTGAACAGACACCAAGTTTAAAAGTAGATAATTCCGCAAATAAGAAATTTGTTGCACCCTTACTGGATACACCTAAATCTGTATCAGTCATTTCTAAACAACTGATTGAAGACACTCAAGTCACTACACTTTCTGATGCTTTACGTACTGTACCGGGTATTACCTTGGGTGCGGGTGAAGGCGGCAACCCGAATGGCGACCGTCCATTTATCCGTGGCTATAGCTCTGAAAGCTCAATGTATTTAGATGGTATTCGTAATTCAACCTCACAAAACCGTGAAATGTTTGCCATAGAACAAGTTGAAGTCACCAAAGGTTCTGCTTCTGCTATGGGTGGTGCAGGTACTGTTGGCGGTAGCATCAACATGATTTCTAAAGTGGCCAAAAAAGGTGACTTTTTAGAAGGTACTGTTGCTGGCGGTACAGATGCTTACGCACGTGTGACGCTTGATGGCAACAAAGATTTTGGCAATGGGATTGCTACACGTGTTGCCGTTATGGGCCACATGAATGAGAAAGCAGGTCAATCTGATGGTGCTGAATATAAACGTGCTGGTATTGCCCCTAGTATTACTTTCGGCTTAGACACCCCTACTCGTGCAACTTTAAGTTATTACTATTTAAAATCGGATGATACTCCCGATTCAGGTATACCATATTGGGATGCTGGTTTAGGTAAACCACAAGGTAAACCTGCGGAAGTAAAACAAGGCGTTTATTATGGTTGGAAAGATCGTGACTTCCAAAAACAAGAGAACCAAGCAGGGACAATCAAGTTAGAACATGATTTAACTGACAATCTAACCGTTACAAACACTGCAATGTACAGCAAATCTAAAAATGATTATGTCTGGACAAACCCTGATGATTCTAAAGGCAATGTAGCTAATGGCCAAGTATGGCATCGTCAAAACTCTGCCATCACAGATAGCGATACCTTTACAAATCAATTAGCATTGATAGGTAAATTTGCTACAGGTGCCATTAATCATAGCTTTAATGTTGGTGCTGAATACAGCAAGCAAGAAACTGACAAAGGTGGTTATAACATCATTAACAGTAAAGATGGCAAAGTTTCCTCAACTGGGTTTTACAGCGACTGTAAAGACCTTTCAAGCAATTGGTGTACTTCTCTAAACAATCCAACTCAAAAACCATTTTTAGATCGTCTAGAAGCCCGCCAAGACTTTGATGCCACGGTTGAAAGCACTTCTGTATATTTATTAGATAGTATTGAAATCACACCACAATGGTTACTTGATCTTGGTGTGCGCTGGGACAAGTTTGAAGCTGCACAAAACTTTCGTGCTACATCTTCAGCTGCTGCATATACAGCTAACAATGATTCAGACTTCTTTACATATCAATCAGGTATAACCTTTAAACCTGTTGAAAATGGTTCAATTTATGCAAGTTATGCTACCTCTGCCAGTCCTGTTGGCTTAAATGCTGGTTGGGGAGATAACAGCGAAACCATAAATGCTAATAACCAAATGATCGATCCTGAAGAAGCACAAACTTACGAGTTAGGTACTAAGTGGGACTTGTTAAATGATCGTTTGAATTTAACAGCAGCGATCTTCCGTACTGAAAAACAAAATACTCGTGTACAACTTGACCCAACAACTTATGCGAATGTAGGTGAAAGTAAAGTTGATGGTGTTGAATTAGGATTAAATGGTCAAATTACCGATAAATGGGATATTTCGGCAGGTTATACTTATCTTAATAGTGAATTAACAAAAAATGGTAAATCATGCCGTGGTTCAGGTTCAACAGCAACTTGTACAGATAATGCCATTTATAATGGCAACCAAATGCCTAATGTACCTAAACAAGCAGCAACATTATGGACTACCTATAAGATATTGCCGCAATTAACTTTGGGTGGTGGTGCAGTATATTCAGACAAAGTTTATGGTGATGTTGCAAACATCAAATGGGCTCCATCTTATGTACGCTACGATGCTATGGCGCGTTATAACGTTAACAAAAATGTGGATTTACAGTTGAATGTAAATAACCTTTCTGACAAACGTTACTTCACTAAAGCCTATGCTTCTCACTATGCTACTGAAGCAGAAGGACGTAGTGCAGTGTTAGCAGTCAACTTTAAATATTAATTCAATGCAACCGCATAGCCTCCTGATGGGGGCTATGTTATTTTTAAAAGACGATTATTCAGGGGTTTCTCGTGCTGCATCATATTCCAAATGTACTGAGCAAAGAACAGGTGCAATATTTCCGTGAGGAGATGAATAAGATTGAGTGGGTCAATGGCAAGGTTACCGCGGGTACGCTCTCTGCCACCGTGAAACAGAATCAGCAATTACCTGAAGATCATTCACTCACTCATCATCTCAGCAATATTATTCTGGAATCGCTGGGACAGCATGCTCTGTTTTTATCGGCGGCGATTCCACTGGATATTATTCCCCCACTTTTTAACCGCTATGAAAATAATGAATCTTTCGGCTTTCATGTCGACAATTCAATTCGTCGTATTCGCGGCAGCAGTGAACGCCTCAGAACGGATTTATCCTGTACGGTTTTTTTAAGCGAGCCGGACGAATATGTCGGTGGTGAACTGGTAGTCGAAGACACTTACGGTTATCACGAAGTAAAATTGCCTGCCGGCGATATGATTCTTTATCCATCCACCAGCCTGCATGAAGTTACGCCAATCACTTCCGGTTGTCGAATTGCTTCATTTTTTTGGGTACAAAGCATGATCAGGGATGATGCAGAGCGGCATATGTTGTTTAATCTGGATCAGAGTATTCAAAACTTGAGAGTGCAGCTGGGTGATCAGCATTCAGAAGTTATGAAACTGACCAACCTGTATCATAATTTAATGCGTAAATGGGCTGAACTTTAAAAGAGGCTCTGTCTTCAATGATCTTTATAAACAACTGGATCTATTGTTTATCAAAATATACTGAGTTGTGGCACAATTGAACGTAATAAATAACGCATTATGTCCAAATTAAGAAAATATAAAATACAATATTTAGAATAAGTGAAAATATTTTTCAATTCTTAAAGTTTATAAGAAAATCTTTATTAACATACGACTAAAATCCATAGAAAAAGCAAAAACTTTTCACGTTTTCTGGACTAAAATTAATCTTATAGGTTCACCATGCAGGTGTCTGGTCGATCCTGATGATCAAGACTTTAAAAAATACAGGATTGATCTTATTTACCCACACCTGCCTGTAAACGAATATATAGACAAAATCTATACTGTAGACCGAGCAACTGCTGCACCAAGCGAATTTGCCAGGCTACCTAAGGAGCTCTCTCATGATGTTGGCTGATCCAAGTAAAAAATACCGTCGCATGTATCAACGTGTGGACTTACCAGACCGTCAATGGCCGAACAATGAAATCACTAAAGCGCCAATCTGGATGAGTACTGACCTGCGTGATGGTAACCAGGCGATCTTCGAGCCAATGAACATCGAGCAGAAGTTCAAAATGTTCCAGATGTTGGTAAAAATCGGTTTCAAACATATTGAAATCGGCTTCCCTTCTGCATCTCAAATTGATTTCGACTTCACCCGTAAATTGATTGAAGAAGGTCATATTCCGGCTGATGTTTACATTGAAGTACTGGTTCAGGCACGTGACCATTTGATCGCACGTACTTTTGAATCTTTACAAGGTGCGAAACGCGCAATCGTGCATATCTACAACTCTAACTCTCCAACCTTCCGTCAAAAAGTGTTGAACGTAGATGTTGAAGGTGCAAAACAGTTAGCGATTAATGCAGCGCAAAAAGTGAAAGAATACGCAGCAAAACAGCCTGAAACTGAATTTGTTTTCCAGTACAGCCCTGAATGTTTCTCTGCAACTGAATTGGAAGTGGCGAAAGACGTTTGCGACGCTGTGACTGAAATCTGGGAAGCATCTCCAGAAAACAAAGTGATCTTGAACTTGCCAGCCACTGTCGAAGTCTCTACACCAAACGTGTATGCCGACCAAGTGGAATGGATGCACCGTAACATCGAGCGTCGTGATGGCGTGATCATTTCAGTTCACTGTCACAATGACCGTGGCTGTGGGATCGCAGCGTCTGAATTGGCGATCATGGCCGGTGCTGACCGTGTCGAAGGTTGTGTATTCGGTAATGGTGAGCGTACCGGTAACGTGGACGTGGCAGCAATTGCCTTAAACATGTACACCCAGGGTGTTGCGCCAAACTTGGATTTCTCGAATATCAACGAAATTATTGCGACTGTTGAAGAATGTACTGGCTTGCCTGTACACCCACGTCATCCATATGCGGGTGACTTGGTCTTCACAGCATTCTCTGGTTCACACCAGGATGCAATCAAAAAAGGTTTCGAATTCCAGAAAAACCAGGAAATCTGGGATATGCCGTACTTGCCGATCGATCCGAAAGACTTGGGCCGTGACTATGACGCTGTCATCCGCGTGAACTCACAGTCTGGTAAAGGCGGTATCGCTTACTTGTTAGAATCGAACTACAACGTGACCTTGCCACGTCGTTTACAGATCGAATTCTCGCAAATCGTGCAGCAAAAAACTGATGAAGATGGTACTGAGATTTCAGCACAAGCAATCTGGAGCTTGTTCAAAGAAACATATGTTGCGGCGAAAGATGCACATTATTCAGCGAAAAACTACAAATTGTCAGATGAAAATGGTAATCAGGTGATTGAGCTGGATATTGAAGTGAATGGTGAAACCCAGCACTTGCGTGGTGAAGGTAACGGTCCGATCTCTGCAATCTTGGATGCCTTACAATTGCCGATTGATGTCTTGAACTATGAAGAACGTAGCATCAGCTCAGGTGCACATGCCAAAGCATTGGCATTGGTTGAACTTCAAGTAAAAGGCACAGGTAAATCTGCCTTTGGTGCGGGCGTACATGACAACATCGTGACCTCTTCAATTGAAGCGATTATTGCCTGTACCAACCGCCTGATCGACCAGGATGTGTTAAGCACTGAACAGGTGATTGCTGCTGCCGTCTAAACCCGGTATTTGAATTAGCGATAATTCATAGCAGTAAAAAGACTTTAGAAGGATACCTGCAAATGGTATCCTTTTATTTATTCATACTAAAGATTTAAGGCGAATCATTCCCGTGTCTTTTCCAGCTGACTCAGTGGGCCTTGTTGTCCCACAAAAGTTCCAATTCGAACAGCCGTTAGAGCTTGAATGCGGTCGCATCCTCCCACGTTTTGAACTGATGGTAGAAACTTATGGCGAACTGAATGCCGATAAGTCCAATGCCATTTTGATCTGCCATGCCCTGTCTGGCCATCATCATGCTGCAGGTTATCATCATGAAGATGATAAAAAACCAGGCTGGTGGGATGCTTGTATTGGCCCGGGTAAGGCAATCGATACCAATAAATTCTTTGTGGTGGCGCTGAATAATATCGGCGGTTGTAATGGTTCTACTGGTCCTACCTCTCCTAATCCCGAAAATGATAACCGCCCATATGGTCCAGACTTTCCGCTAGTCACTGTGCGTGACTGGGTGAAAACTCAGGCGATGCTGTCTGACCGTCTGGGGATTGATGTGTGGTATTCCATCATTGGCGGCTCACTCGGGGGCATGCAGGCCTTGCAATGGTCGGTAGATTATCCGGACCGTCTGCAAAAATGCGTGATTATTGCCAGTGCACCGAAACTGTCTGCACAAAATATTGCCTTTAACGAAGTCGCGCGTCAGTCGATTCTGTCTGATCCGGACTTCCATCATGGCCGTTATCTAGAAAATGACAGCTATCCAAAACGAGGCCTGATTCTGGCACGGATGGTCGGTCATATTACCTATCTGTCTGAGGAAGCCATGAAGCAGAAATTTGGCCGTGATTTAAAATCTGGCAAATTCATGTATGGCTTCGATGTGGAATTCCAGGTCGAAAGCTACCTGCGTTATCAGGGTGAACAGTTTAGCCGTAACTTTGATGCCAATACTTATCTGATCATGACCAAAGCACTAGACTACTTTGATCCTTCACGTGAATATCAGCAGTCACTGGTCAAAGCGATGGCGCAAACCAAATGTAAGTTCCTGGTGGTTTCATTTACCACAGACTGGCGGTTCTCACCTTCACGTTCTGTTGAAATCGTAGACGCCTTAATTACCAATAATAAGCCTGTCAGCTATCTGGATATTGATGCTGAGCAAGGCCATGACTCCTTCCTGTTCCCGATTCCTCTGTATGTAAAATCCTTGCGCGCCTTCCTGGGCGGTGAAGAACATCTGCGATCAACACCGAAGGAGGCTGTGTAATGCGTATTGACCAACAACTTGCTGAAAAATGGATCAAGCCCGGTTCACGTATCCTCGACCTCGGTTGTGGTGATGGCGAACTGCTGGCCCATATGAGCAAAAAGCACAATATTCGTGCATATGGATTAGAAATTGATCAAGAAAAGATTGCAATTGCGATCAGTCGCGGGTTAAATATCATCCAGCAGGACTTAAACCTCGGTTTAAGCCGTTTTGCTGACCAGTCTTTTGACTATGTGGTGATGGCACAGGCTTTGCAAGCTGTAGATGCACCAGACGTATTATTGCGTGACATGGTGCGTGTAGGGAAACAGGCCATTATTACCTTTCCAAACTTTGCGCACTGGAAGACTCGTTCTTTCTTGGCATTAAAAGGGAAAATGCCGGTTTCGGAAGCCTTACCCTATATGTGGTATAACACCCCGAACATTCACCTATGTACTTTCCGTGACTTTGAAGCATTATGCGCGGAAAACAACATAAAAATTATTAATCGACTCGCTGTGAATGGGAATCAAGAAGATAGTTTGCTTAGCAAACATCTCCCAAATCTGTTTGGTGAAGTCGCAATTTATCGAGTGAGCGCTCTATGAAAAAATTATTATTAAGTACGACGCTACTGGCTGGACTTTTTGGCATGCAGGCCCATGCCGATTACGTTGCACCAACGCCTTCTGTGGCCAGCCAAGCAGCGCAATATTCAGTAATGGACATTCATAGTCTGACTAAAGCAGCTAAAGCGGGTCAGCCTGGTGCACAATTTTATTTAGCAACCAAATATCAATATGGCAAAGACGTCCAGAAAGATGAACGTCAGGCCTTTGCATGGTACAAAGCTGCTGCCGACCAAGGTCTGGCAGTGGCTCAACTGAATGTTGGCCGTATGCTGGCAGATGGTATTGGTACCAAAAAAGATGAAACACTGGCTCGCCAGTACTTCGAAAAAGCAGCTAGCCGTGGTGATAACCGTGCCAGCTTCAATCTGGCCATGATGGAAGAAAAGAAGAAAAACTACATGGGTGCTTACCAGTGGTATGAACTCTCTACCCGCGATGGCATGCTGGACAATAAAGTGATTACTTTATCTGAAGGTAAGAAAACTGCATTGGCAGCTAACTTAACCCAAGAACAGATCCGTCAGGCACGTGACCGTGCAGACAAATGGATTCAGGCACAATAAGCTAAAATTTTTAAAGAGCACCTTCGGGTGCTTTTTTTATACTTTAAAAAAACTGTAACATATTAAAAATAATAAACTATTTCTAAAGCCTATAAAGGGAATTTACATGAAAAAATTTAAGGGATATGCATCATTGCTGTTATTTTTTCCATTAGTCGCATGTACAGTCTCAACAACTTCTTACAACACTTGGAATAAGCCTGGCATAACTAGATATGAAGCAGATAATGCTCTCGCAAAATGTAAATATGATTTAGGCTTAGCCAAAATTGATGCAATGGATAGAGAAGATATGGTTAATAACTGTATGAAGGCTCAAGGTTTTAGAAATAGATAAAATTAAAAGCACCTTCGGGTGCTTTTTTATTACCGGTTTATTTCACGTAAATTGGCAAGCAAGGTTAAAATAGTCCCTCCCTTAAAGTTCAACAACGAGATTCAACATGACTTCAACTGACTGGTTATCCCAAGGCACACTGGTATTAGCAAGTAATAACAAAGGCAAAATTGCAGAATTCGAAAAGATGTTTGCCGAGCTTAAACTACCGGTTGAAGTGATTCCTCAAGGCAAGCTAAATATCGGAGATGCGATTGAAGACGGTTTAAGCTTCGTAGAAAATGCCATTATCAAGGCGCGTCATGCGTCCAAAATTTCGGGTAAACCAGCCATTGCCGATGACTCAGGAATTTGTGTGCCCGTACTCGGTGGTATGCCAGGAATTTATTCAGCCCGTTTTGCCGGTGAACATGGCAATGATGCAGCCAATAATGAAAAGCTTTTAAACAGACTAAAACCGTTACGCAAAGATGGTGAAGCGATTGAAGGTATGTTTGTGTGTGTACTGGCCTTAGTCCAGCATGCTGAAGATCCACTGCCACAAATTTTCCAGGGCATCTGGAAAGGTGAAATTCTGGAAGCACCACGCGGTGAAAATGGTTTTGGTTATGATCCATTATTCTGGTTACCAGAACTAGGAACTTCTAGTGCGGAACTGAGCAAAGAAGAAAAAAATAAAATTAGCCATCGTGGTCAGGCGATGAAACTGTTTAAGGCGAGTTTGGAAAAATAAATCTAATTCCTAAAAGGAGTCCTCCCTCCTTTTAGGAGGGAGTTAGAGGTCATTCCCTCACCCTTGGGGAGAAGGAGCCCTCCCTTTTTCAAAGGGAGGTTGGGAGGGATTCTTCCATCTCACCCCTTACTTTTTATTCTCATTCATTTCTACAAAGAACTTAATCCTCCTCAATCCCTTCCCTAATAAAGGAAGGACTTTCAAAAACTTTATACCCTCTCTCTAACTCTCTCCCAGAGGGAGAGAGAACTTTTAAATTTATAAACCCGGTACCAACATATGCACCACCACCCCATATACTCCAATCAAAATTGAACTCGCAATCGTTCCTGAAGCGATATATTTGGCTGAATAACCTGTGCCCTGATAATGGGTCTCCAGTGCCACAATATTCGCGGCGGGTGGAAGCAGGAAATACATCATCATCACAGCATAAATCAGGGCTTGATGTGGAATCGGTAACAAGAAATAAGCCCCTGCCGCCAGACCTAGAGCCAGCACAAAACGACCGCTGATCAAGATCAAACTACGTTTTAAATCACTCAGTTGAATCCTGACTTTACTCAGCCACATTCCCAGAATACACATACCGGCAAAAGTCACTAGAAGCTTGTTGGCTGCATAGCCCCATTGAATCAGCGGATGCGCTTCATAGGCACTAAAATCCCAGAAGGACAGAATCGCTGCAATAGAAAGCGCAATCACTGGCGGGGATTTCAGCATATTTTTAATAATGAATTGGGGAGCCTGTTTTTCAGCACTGACTGCCACTACTGCACTGACATTGCCAAATAAGGAACCACCAATATAAAGAGCAACAATAGTATTTAAGGCATCCGGACCAAATACAGCTAAGGCAAAAGGAAAGCCAAGCCAGACCCCATTTAAATAACTAAAACATAATGCCCGCAATTTATCTTTGGAGAAAAGAAAGAACAGGCCAAATAGAAACAGTGAGCTAAAGATACTAAAACCGATCAGCCACAAACTGCCCGGCTTATAAAACACCATGTTGTAAATGACAATCAAGGGAATCAAAAGACGTGCCAGCAAGGCCGCCATGAATGGACGGATCGACTTTAAATAATGAACGCCCCAGAATCCAATCAGAAATGAAATAAGCGGAAGGAGCAATGCCATAGGAAAGCTGAAAATGCGTAGATAGATGGGCTTTATCCTAGCATACCTATCTGTTTTCAGAGTTCACTGTTTAAACTGATCTTTTTATAAATATCATCACCAATACTGTTATTTAGCTAATAATCGGAATAACTTGTTCAACGATCTGTCCTGCTGTTTCACCCTGCTGGGATTTTTCCAGCCACTGCCACTCATCGGTTTTCATTCTCAGGAAATTGGAACAGCGCGTGCCATAAGCCGGACTTTGAATAAAGGTTGAAGACAACAACTGTTCCAGTTCATGTGAAATCCCGGTCTTCGGCAACAACTCCGGAATGATCTTGCGTTCATCTTCCAGAATATCCCAAACGGCATAATAAAGATCAGATTCAGGCATATCTGGATACTGCAGCATGGGCAGAAATTCCTGGGTAAAACGCTTGCGCAGGTGTCGAGTCTTTTCCCAATGTTCCGTGAGCAAGCCATTGGACACTACATACACGCCATGTGCTAGTACTTGTGGTGCCTCACCACGGTTACTCATATAGACTGCCTGCTCTCGATCGCCGACAAACAGGTTAAAGCCCGCATAATCACATTGACATTTTTCCAGTTCTTGAGCAAACCGGATAGGTGTCAATTCGGATTCCAGAAAGTGCTGAATGATATGTCCACGTGAAGTTGGGTAGTTATTCTTGTCATTACCCTCCCTGAAATTGGTAATCACTGCCCATCGTCCTGAAACCGTTATACCCATCCAGGTACCACCAGACTGAAGATCCTGCCCGGCAATAATCAGACTGTTCTCCCATTCATGTAATGCCTGGGTTGGACGTTGATAGAACTCATCACGATTTGAAATCAGACATAATGGCGTTTCATCCAGAACCCGCCAAGCCAGTGCCACAATACACATAATTGATGCTCTCGATCTTTACACATTGAATGTACAACATTTTTCTTCGCTTTCAGCTAAAATCTGTGCAAAACAGAATCACAAGGAACAGGAATGCTCACCTATCCAAACATAGATCCCGTTGCAATTTCGCTCGGACCTTTGCAAGTCCACTGGTATGGACTGATGTATCTCTTGGCTTTTTTATTTGCCTGGGGACTGGCGACTTATCGCTCTAAACAACGCGGCTGGACACCAGATATGGTCTCGGATCTGATTTTCTTTGGGGCGCTAGGTGTGATCATCGGCGGCCGGGTTGGTTATGTTTTATTCTACGGTTTTTCTCAGTTTTTGGAAAATCCACTTTGGCTGTTCCAGATCTGGACCGGTGGCATGAGTTTCCACGGCGGTTTCCTCGGCGTAATCGTAGCGATGTTGTGGTGGTGCAAGAAATATAAGATGGCCTGGTTCCAGACACTGGACTTTATTGCGCCCTGCGTTCCGACAGGCCTGATGTTTGGCCGGATCGGTAACTTTATTGGTGGTGAACTCTATGGCCGTCAAGTGACTGATCCAAACTTTGCTTTGGGCATGATTTTCCCGACCGATCCGCTGCAACTGGTACGTCATCCCTCACAACTGTATCAGGCGCTCTGTGAAGGCCTGATTCTGTTTATTGTACTGTGGTGGTTCAGTAGCAAGCCCCGTCCACGTATGGCAGTTTCTGCGGTATTCCTGACCGGCTATGGTCTGGCCCGTTTTATCGTCGAGTTCTTCCGTGAACCGGATAATGGTCAGCTCTTTATTGGCTGGATGAGTAAAGGACAATTCCTGAGCCTGCCAATGATCCTGATTGGTCTGTGGATGCTGTGGTACGCCTATCAGAAGAAAGTTTATGACTGGGGTCCACAGAAAAATAACGGATAATTTTGCTAAATATTGCGAGGCATCTGCCTCGCTTTTTTATATTTAAAATATGCTAAAGTGCTTTTTATCTTTTCTGTTCACACATCATCATGCTTGAGTTCTGGTTCAATCCGCAGGTGTCAATCCTGAAAAAACTGCTGTTCTTTGTTGTGATTGCTGCAATTGCCGTAGGTCTGTACTGGATGGAACCTTTGCCTTTAGATGCCATCCTGATGTTTGCCGGTACCGGAATTATTTTTCTGATTTGTCGTTACTGTAAAATTCATTTCGCAGCAAAAAATCCGACTGGCCTGTTCTATCGTGTCCTGACCTGGATTCCGATTGCCTTATTAATCAGCCTGATTTTTATGAACATGAAACAGGGTGAAATCTTGCTGCCAGGCGCTCAGGGAATTGCCTTTATGGCTTTGGCAATCTGCCTGTTTTCGCCTCTGTCTTTGCTTAATCAGAACAAGCCGGATTCAGGTTCACCACATGCTTGAATTCTGGTATTCCGAACACTGCAATCGTCAGCTCAAGCTCATCATTATTATTACGGTATGTATCGTAATTTACATAGCATCGACTGTAACGAAACTGGGTTCGATATTTGTTGGAATCAGTCTGGCGATTGGAATGCTGATGCACGTCTTGCGTGAATTCAGATTAAAGCTTTCTCCTGAAAATCCTTATGCTGAAGGTTTTCGTGCTTTAACGATGGCGATTCCGATTGTGGCAGTAATTAGCCTGATCGGTTATTTACCCAAAACAGGTGAGATCGGAGAAACTGTAGCGCTAGGTCTACAATGCTTAGGCTTTGTGGCGATTGGACTGTTTATCGTGTCGATTTATAATCAACGTGCGAAACGCTTCGAAGATTGAACCATTTCGCGACTTTCATTTTTAAGTTCTGAAATTTTCAGCGTCGGATTTAAAGATAGGAATCCAGACGGTAATACGTATATTTCACATTGGAATTACGATAGACCGCATAGCCATTCTGTTTAAAATCAGAAACCCAGGCTGAACCAGAATACGCTGCAATATGACCATACTGATGCTGTGAAGTCCGGTCGATAATATAGATATCACCTTTTTTCGGACGGTCAAAAGACAGGTTGATTTTTCGATAGCCCAATTGCTGCAGGGTGTTACCCCAGTCAGCTGCGGCAACAGGATGATTCACAATTTTTGCGCCTGAAGACTGCAATCCGACGCGAATACTGCGTGCACATTTCTGTGTACTGGTACTGCGGGTAATGCCTTGCAGGTAGCTGGTGAATTTTTCAATATCGAAACGCTGGCCGTTCATTGCACCGAAAGTCTTGCGAGATTCAGAGTTTTTGTTACGAGCTGACGCAGAGGTATAGCGCTGAGGCTGACGTTTGGAATTTTGTCCCGATTGGGAACGAATTATGACGTTCGCTTGAACAGGAGCATGCACTTCGCTCATATTCACTTGATGATCATAAATCATATTGGACCAAGTACTCCTCGCCTGTAAGTTTGGCTTTCAAATCTTCAACACGCGGTGAATACTAGACGGTTAAATGTTACTTTTCACGTTAAAAATGTAAATATATTTTTCCGCATTTATTTAATTTTACTTAACTTGTTATTTCTTTTAGATTTATAAAATTTACAATTTTCACAAAAAAGTTATAAATTCACTACTTTTCAAATTAATTAGCAATTCTGCTCAGACTATTTCTAAATCAATATTTGAGCGCCTTTCTGACTAAATCTGTAATTTTACTCACGATAATAAAGTCAACATTTCACTACGGGATTACATCATTCTGGCTAACAACTCTCGTATTAGACTGATTTAGTAAATTTAAATTGAGATGATGAGGAAGAAAAATATGAGTCATGATGTAAAGACTATTTCAAATTTCAATTTAGAACAATATTTAGGGATCTGGTACGAAATTGCCCGTCTGCCTATGAAACACCAACCTGAAGACAGTACTGATATTTCCGCAGCCTACAGCCTGAATGAAAATGGCACAGTCCGCGTCCAGAACCGTTGTCTAGATGGTGCGGGCAAACTCGATGAATCTATTGGGGAAGCCACTATTGTTGATGCAGAACATGGCAAACTGAAAGTCAGTTTCTTGCCTGAAGGTTTGCACTGGGTACCTTTTACCAAAGGGGATTACTGGATTCTCAAACTGGATGACAAGTATGAGACCGCCTTGGTCGGTGAGCCAAACATGAAATATTTATGGCTCCTGCATCGTAAGCCGACACTGGATGAAACGACCAAACAGGAATATCTGGCCTATGCTGAATCGCTGGGTTATGACCTGTCCGATCTGATCCATACGGTACATACCGGTAAGCCAACGGCTTAAAAAAAGATAATAAAAAAGCATCCATCATGGGTGCTTTTTTATGCCCTTTTCTCTCATGTTTAATCATTTTCACTGCTATGCGGAAGTGCTCAAAAAAATGTTATGATGAGCGCAATTTTAAATTGCCCAATTCAAAGAAAAGCAATTTGCAACAGATTTTAAGAGAGACCTATGCGCCAATATCTTGACCTTTTACAACATATCCTCGACAACGGCGGCGATAAAGGCGATCGTACCGGCACAGGTACACGTTCGGTATTTGGTCATCAGATGCGCTTTGATCTTTCCAAGGGCTTCCCTTTACTTACCACTAAAAAAGTTCATTTCCGTTCGATCGTGATTGAACTGCTGTGGTTCCTGAAAGGTGATACCCATGTAAAGTATCTTCAGGATAATAAAGTGACCATCTGGGATGAATGGGCCACTGCGGAACAGACCGCACGCTTTGGTCGTCCAGAAGGTGAACTTGGTCCAGTCTATGGCCATCAATGGCGTAATTTTGGTGCCACTCAAAATGCAGATGGCAGCTACAATCAGGATGGTTTTGACCAGATCAAATGGCTGATCAATGAGATCAAGACCAATCCAAATTCACGCCGTCTGATTGTGTCTGGCTGGAATCCGAATGAAGCGAGTCAGGTGGCTTTACCGCCTTGCCATACCCTGTTCCAGTTCTTTGTACATAATGGCAAACTGTCTTGCCAGCTTTATCAACGTAGTGCTGACGTATTTCTTGGCGTTCCATTTAATATTGCCAGCTATGCCCTGCTGACTCATATGATTGCGCAGGTGTGTGATCTGGATGTAGGCGATTTTGTCTGGACGGGTGGTGATACGCATTTATATGCCAATCATTTTGAACAGGCTAAACTTCAATTGAGTCGTGAGCCTTTAGGCCTGTGCCAGTTAAAACTGAATCCTGAAGTTAAAGACCTGTTTGATTTCAAATTCGAGGATATTGAAATTGTGGGTTATGAATCACATCCAGGAATTAAAGCGCCAGTTGCAGTTTAATTCCTGTTAAACCCCGGAAAATATTCAAATCCCACTTTGCTTAAAGTGGGATTTTGCATTTTAATAGCAATAATTTTTATCTGTTTTTGAGTATGGGTATGGCATTTCAGGATTTAGAAGTCGTTCATGTCGTGGCAATGGATCAGCAGCGCTGTATTGGTAAGGACAATGACCTGCCTTGGCATATCTCAGCAGATCTCAAGCACTTTAAGGAAATCACTCAAGGCGGCGTAATTGTCATGGGCCGTAAAACGCTTGAGTCGATGGGCCGTGCGCTGCCTAAACGTGTGAACTGGGTGATTACCCGCGATCCTGACTGGTCCTTTGAAGGCGTCAAAGTCGCGCATACGATTGAAGATGCCTTGACTCAAGCCGTGGCCGATGTGCAGGCTTCAGAAAAACCGAATGCTATTTTTATCATTGGCGGCGGTGAAATCTTTAAACAGACTCTGGAGATCGCTGATCGTCTGGAACTGACCCATGTTGAACTGGATGTACAGGGTCATGCCTACTATCCGGAAATTCCGGCCGAGTTCAAAAAAGTTGCGTCAGAACAACATATCGATGACAAAACCGGTATTGCATTTGAGTTCGCAACATACAGAAAATAAAGCCTATTTTCTATAAAAGATCGAACATGCAAGGACAAGACAATTCAGAAAAGCATTGGAGCCTGTGGTTATTAGGGAGTCTGTTTAGTGTATTTGTCCTGTGTTCAAGCCTTTGGCTGAGCCTGATGCTCTGGGTACAACAACCCTTGGGCAAAATTGGCAGCATCATTCTGGTTGGTCTCTGGCTTGTGTTTGCCTGTGTGGTCTTGGGCATTTATTTCACCAAGCATCTGATTTCCCGACAGGTGGATACAGTGCTTTATTTGCTGGCCTTTCTGTTCAGCTTACTGGCTTATTTAAGCATGGAGCCTCGTCAGGATCGTGACTGGAATCCTGAAGTTTCCCGACTGCTCTCCTATGAGCAGCAAGGCAATCAAGTCACCTTGCACAATATCCGTAATTTTGACTGGCAAGCAGAGGGGCAATATACCGAACGCTGGGAAAGCCGGAGTTTTGACCTGAACGACATTACCGGAGTAAACATCATTACCTCTTACTGGATGGGGCCTAAAATTGCCCATACGCTGGTCAGTTTTGATTTTGCCAATCAGAAACCACTCGTCTTCTCGATCGAAATTCGCAAAGAAAAGGATGAGAAATTTTCTGCCATTGGCGGCTTCTTCCGAAAATATGAACTAAGTCTGGTCGCCTCAGATGAGAAAGATATTGTATATACGCGTAGCAATATTCGTGGCGAGCAGGTCTACTTTTTTCCGGTAAAAATGCCGCAAGCAGAAGCTCAAGCCCTATTTAAAGAATATCTGCGTAAGGCTGATGAACTGGCCAAAGAGCCTAAATGGTATAACACCCTGAGCAGTAACTGCACGACTCTGGTCTTTGATATGGCTCAGGCAGTATCTCAACAACAGCTTCCTTCAGATTACCGCTTGCTGGCTTCTGGGTATTTACCTGATTATTTATATGATTTAAAAGCGCTAGATCAACGCTGGGATATACAAACCTGGTATCAGCGTGCACACGTTAATCCACGAGTTAGAGATACCGGTCAGATCTCCAGTCAGGAGTATTCACAACGCCTGCGTCAAGGCCTACCTGAGTCGAATTCCAGATAATTTTCCAAGTTATCTAACTTAAAGAAAGATACAAAATCAACTGGCATATATTTAATTTTTTTGTTTATATACAAATAGCTAACTCAGAATTAGAGTCTCTCTCATGCTAAAAAAATTAACAGCAATCATGATTTTAGGTTCAGTCTTTGCAATGTCGGGTTGTGAAACTGTACCTAGTACCTCATCAGTCAAAACTGAAAATAATTTACAGCTCCTGCAAAATCGTACCTGGATTGTGAACCAGATTGGTAATACTGAAATTACTACAGCACCGACAGCACGCAATATTCCAAGTCTGCAATTCGATGCAGCGACTCAACGCGTGTCTGGCGCAGATGGCTGTAACCGTATCATGGGCAGCTACACTGCCGGTAAAGATACTCTCAACTTAAGCCAGATGGCGAGTACCGAAATGGCTTGTCTGGATAATGAAGGTCTGGATCAGAAATTTAAGGAAGCACTGAGCAAAGTGACCCATTATCAGGTCTATGGTAAAACCCTGAAATTAATGGACCGTCATGGCAATTTACTTATTCAGTTAGAAAGTGCAGTACAGCCTCGCTAAGTTCTGACTACAAAAAGCCTGTATCGTGCAGGCTTTATATCTTTCATACTCATATGAACATTCAATAATCAGCACTCTACAATGATGAGGACTTAACCATGCAACAAGCACTATTTGGTGGTGGATGTTTTTGGTGTACCGAAGCAGTATTTTTACAGCTTCAGGGCGTACAGAAGGTCGTCAGTGGCTATGCGGGCGGACAAAATCCTAATCCGACCTATGAGCAAGTCTGTGGCGGTGATACCAATCATGCCGAAGTGATCCTGATCGATTTTGATGAAAATCAGATTACGTATAGTCAGTTGCTCGAAGTTTTTTTCGCAACCCATGATCCAACGACATTAAACCGTCAGGGCAATGATGTCGGCACGCAATATCGTTCTGTGATTTATTATTTTAATGATGAGCAAAAAGAAACTGCACAGCTCACAATAGATTCATTAAAAGCTGAAGGGCTGAATATTGTGACTGAACTTAGCCCTGCACCGACTTTCTATCCTGCCGAAGAATATCATCAGAATTTCTTTGCCAAGAATCCGAATCAGGGTTACTGTAATTTTGCGATTCCGCCCAAGCTGAATAAATTACAACACAAGTTTATGACGCTGCTTAAAACTCATTAGACTGGATTCTGCTTGATCATATGCCCTATTAAATTAAGGCAATAAAAAAGCGACTGAGATCAGTCGCTTTTTTATTTGAGAGCAAAAAATTAATTATCGGTTGCAAAGGCAATATCGCTGAGTCCGGCTCCACTCGCGCGTGACATCACTTGAGCAACAGTGTCATAACGTGATTCTTTATCTGCTTTCAATACGATGGTCGGTTGACGCTGTGCCTGGCTCGCCTCATTGAAACGGGTTTCAAGTTGATCCAGGGTCAGTACATCGCCATTCCACGCTACATCACCTTTGGCATTGATGCTAATGGTGACATTTTCAGGTGGTAGGTCAATAATTTCTGCAGTGGTTTGCGGCAAAGTTAATGGAATTGATGGGTTCGCAATGGTCGCTGTCACCAGAAAGATGATCATCAATACCAACATGATGTCGATCAAGGGAATGAGGTTCATCTCATTCATGCCTGTATCGTTGTCTTCACCCAATTGAAAAGCCATTAAGCTTGACCTCCAACTAAACTGTCTTGTGCTACTTTTGCATCAGCCTTCTTTGCAGAAGAATCCTGTTGCAACATGGTATCAATCAATAAGCTATGCGCATGGTCTTGCAATTCATTGCTTAAAGTACGGTTAACACGTACACAGATGTTATATGCAAGTACTGCAGGAATTGCCACAGCCAGACCCAGACCGGTCATGATTAGCGCTTCACCCACTGGAGTCGCTACTTGTGCCAGACCTGCCTGACCACTCTTACCCACGGCAACCAGTGCGTGAAAGATCCCCCATACTGTACCGAACAGGCCGACAAAGGGTGAAATTGAAGCGATGGTACCTAGGACGGATACACCTTTTTCTGCATTGCCTTTTTCTAATGCGATCTGACGCAATAAAGCCTGCTCAGCTACAGCTTTACGTTGTTCAAATGCCAAAGGAGTCATTTTATTTTTCAATTGTCCTAATGCTTTAGATAATTGAGCATAGGCAATCTGTTTAAGTTGGCGAGTGCCCATTAAACGCAGCACAAAAATGGTCCATGTCGCAATCGACATTGCCAATAACACGAAATACAGTGTCTTACTGACTGCATCAGCATGTTGCCAATAAACTGAAAAGTTCATATTCGAACTCCTAATGGGTTAGCCGTTATTTGGTAATCTGAAAATCGAAAGGCTGTTCCACTCGGGTTGGATAAGCCACACCATTTTCAATATATTTGGTCAGTTGTGCACGACGTACCGCTGATTCAACTTTGCGCGTAACGGCCGGACTACAACTCGAATTTCGTGCGGTCGCAGAGACCACTTTCCCCTGCTCATTTGCAGATACATCCACCATCAATGAACAGGCTGATTTTAACTCTCCTGCCGAGAGCGACACTTTTGGTGCACGCTGCCACGATACGCCGCCGCCAATTGCAACACTTTTTGGTGCTGGCGGAGCAGGTGGAGCCGGCGGTGCGACAGGTGCTGGTGGCGCAACCGGCACAGGTGCAGGTGCTACTTTTTTAGTTTCAGTCACGACCGCAGGAACCACTGGGCTTGGTGCCGGTTTGGCTTCAACTGGCGGTGCAGTAACAGGTTTAGGCGTTTCTGCTTTCTTCACCTGCTCAATTTTTTCTACTTTTTTGGGTGGCGGTGGCAGCGGTTTTTCTACAATTTTAACTTCTTTCGGCTTTGTTGGCTCTTGTTTAGGCTCTGGCGGCTTTGGCTTCGGTAGTAAAGGTTTTGGTGCTTCCTGAAGTTTGACGAAACGGACTTTTAGAGGCTCTTTATCGACTGGTTTCAGTTCAGGTGCTTTCATCTGGCTGACTGCCCATAAAAGACCCACGTGTCCAACCAGAACCGCCGCCAGAATAGAAACGACTTTCTTTTTCATCTGATTTGACGGTGGTGGTGTCATGGGAGCAGCAACTTGACTCATTAAATCTATTTACCTCGAAGAGATGATACGAAACAAACTATCAAGCTCATCGGTTAGCACAATTAAAGTACGCCAATAATAAATGAGAAGTGTTTTCATTTGCAACTACTAATCCCACTTTTCTCCATTATTTTTGTTTCAAACAAAAAAGACATACTTAAAGTATGCCTTTTTTAAACAGAGATGCAAGTGCTTATTGGAACACGACAGTTTTATTGCCGTCGACAATGACACGGTCTTCCAGATGCCATCTCACTGCACGTGCCAGTACATTACGTTCAACGTCCTGACCCAGTTCACGCAGCTGTTCCACAGTAAAGTCATGGTTCACACGCTCTACATCCTGCTCGATGATTGGACCCTGATCCAGATCAGCTGTCACATAGTGTGCAGTTGCACCGATCAGTTTTACACCTTTGTCATACGCTTGTTTGTAAGGATTGGCACCCACGAACGCTGGCAGGAATGAATGGTGAATATTGATCACTTTCATTTCCCATTTACTTACGAACTCTTCATCAAGAATCTGCATATAACGGGCTAATACCAGCAGATCGTTGCCCTGCATCAGTTCATCGATCTGTGCATAAGCTTCACGTTTGTTCTCTTTGGTCACCGGAACCACTTCAAACGGAATACCGAAGTTTTCGACTGATTCACGTAGAGTCTCGTGGTTAGATACTACTTTAGTGATTTCACATGGCAGACCGCCGCGTGCATGACGCCATAGCAGTTCAAGCAACGCATGGTCGACTTTAGAGACCAGAATACCGACCTTTTTCACATCACTAACCAGTGCCAGACGCCAGTGCATGCCATAACGCTCTGCAACATTGGCAGCAAAAGTCTGCAACAGGCTTTCTTTACGGCTTTGCAGATTGTCCAGTTCAAACTCAACACGCATGAAGTAACGTCCGCCCTGCGCTGCTGTCGCGTATTGATCAAGCGCCGTAATGTTGGCACCCTGATGATACAAGAAGCTTGAAACAGCCTGCACGATGCCCGGCTTGTCTTCACAAGTAATCAATAAACGTGCGGTATTAGCAGTCGTCATATTCATGTTGGTTAAGGTCACTAATTAGTTAAATTAAAAAAATAAGCAGAGTATTCTAACGTGTTTCTTAGATATTCTGAATAGTTTGTTCAGATTCAGGCGGTTTAGGCGACGATAGACTGGCAAATAGCTCTGAAGAACCAAACGAATTGAGCAGGCTCTCATACGTTTGACGGCTTTCACCACGCAGGTAAGCACCTTCCAGAAACACCATCTGACGCAGTGCTTGCCAGACCCATTTTTCTTCCAGAGTGTTGGAATCGGTAATATGCCCCGACATATACAGGAAGTTGGTCCAGTTGGTCAGTACAATCCATAGGTTAATGATCAGCGCTTCAATTTCTGAATCGGTCATTTCCATCAAGCCGGCATTTACGAAGGCTTTATAAATTTTTTGTCCCTGCTGCATGACCTGTCCAGCAAAACGCGGATAAAGCTTGCGGAAATCTTCGTTATTTTCGACCAGATGGTATACATCACGGTGCAGAAAACGATAAGCCCAAAGCTGACTGCTCAGTACCTGAAAATAATGAATCTTATCATTGGCATCCAGAGCACGATCTTCCGGAAGTGCTAGCATTTCCAGCGTCTGATGCTGATACTGCTCCATCAGTTCCTTGATAATTTCATTTTTATTACGGAAATGGTAATACAGATTACCTGGACTCATGCCGAGTTCAGCAGCAATATGATTGGTGGTTACAGATCGTTCGCCACGTTCATTAAACAACTGCAAGCTGAGCTGTAAGATACGCTCTTTGGTTTTTAACGTTTTGGTTTGGGACATCCTAAAATAACCATTCAGTTCATGCATTAGCAAGGCTAACACACAAAGTAACTTGACTAATTAGAGTATTTGCTCTAAAAATTAATTAATCGATTTTGAATAATGGTAGTGCGGCATGAACAGTCACACAAAAACAACTTCAATGACACCACATTTTCTTGATAGCCAGCACCTCAATGAAATTCTGGCTCAACAAAAACACGCCTACTTACGCTACCCACTGCCGACTGCAAAGGAACGTATCGATCGTTTAGCTCGGCTTAAGCGTATCTTAGTTAAGTATCAAGATCAATTTGCCGATGCAATTAATCAGGACTATGGTAACCGCTCTGTCGGGGAAACCAAAATTGGTGAGTTACTGACTTGTCTTGAACATATTAAATATTACAGCAAAAACCTGACCGGCTGGATGAAACCGTCCAAGCGTCATGTCGGTATTATTCACCAGCCGGCAAAAGCCTGGGTACAGTATCAGCCTCTAGGCGTGATCGGCATCATCGCGCCGTGGAACTACCCTTTATTATTATCCATCGGCCCTCTGATCTGTGCGTTGGCTGCGGGTAACCATGCCATGATCAAAATTTCTAGTTCATCGGCTGCTTTTGGCAAGGTATTGGAAAAAGCCTTAGCTGAAGCTTTTCCTAAAGAACTGGTTGCCGTGGTGAATGGTAGCGGTACGGTATCTGATGCCTTCTGCCGACTGGTTTTTGACAAGATGATCTTTACCGGTTCAACAGCTGTCGGTAAAACCGTGATGGCAGCGGCTGCTGAAAATCTGGTACCAGTAATTTTGGAACTGGGTGGCAAGTCCCCTGTACTGGTGCATCCATCGATTGACCTGCGTGATGTGGCTCAGCGTATTGCCGTGGGCAAGCTCTGGAATGCCGGACAGACCTGTGTAGCGCCGGATTATATGTTCCTGCCACGTGGCAAAACCGCCGAGTTTATCGATCATTTTAAAGCCTGTGTCGAAAGCATGTATCCGGACATCAGCCATAATCAGGATTACACCTCGATTATCAATGACAAACAGTACAACCGCTTGCAAGGTTATCTGGATGATGCCCGTGAGCAAGGTGCGCAGATTATTGAAATCAATCCGCGTAATGAATCGCCAGCAGACCTGCGTAAAATTGCACCGACTCTTGTAACCAATGTCATGCCAAGCATGCAGATCATGCAGCATGAAATCTTTGGGCCGCTCCTGCCGATCATGGAATATGATCAAATTGACGACGTCATCGACTTTATTAATAGCCGTCCGCGTCCACTTGCATTATACTATTTCGACTTTGATCAGGCGCGTGCTGATTATGTCGCACAGCGTACCCATTCAGGGCATTTCGGGCAAAATACTGTATTAACCCATGTCGCACAGGACGATCTGCCATTTGGTGGTGTCGGTGCTTCCGGTATGGGTAAATATCATGGGCCAGAAGGCTTCTTCAGTTTGTCGCATGAACGGTCAGTAATGTCGAATCCTAAGCTGTATAGCTTGAAATACATTCTGCCTCCGTTTAATAAGCCGATCCATAAGCTGATTTCGAAGACACTTCTTCGATAAATGATCAAGGCATGAGCTATCACACGGGCTCATGCTTCGTTTTAGATAAAATCGCTTGTCTTTTAAGCGCATTTTTGATATAAAACGCCCCTTGAATGAATTCAATCCGTTTATTTTTGACTGGCCATACAGATTTGCTGTTGGCTAAATCAATGGAGTTACACCATGTCTAAGGTTTGCCAAGTTACCGGCAAGCGTCCAGTCGTTGGTAACAACGTCTCACACGCCAACAACAAAACTAAGCGCCGGTTCGAGCCGAACCTGCACCACCACCGTTTCTGGTTAGAAAGCGAAAAACGTTTTGTACGTCTTCGTTTAACCACTAAAGGTATGCGTATTATCGACAAATTGGGCATTGAAAAGGTTGTTGCTGACCTTCGTGCTCAAGGTCAAAAGATCTAAGTAAGGAGTCAGGACAATGCGTGATAAGATTCGCTTAGTTTCTTCAGCTGGTACAGGTTATTTCTATACCACTACTAAGAACAAACGTACTATGCCGGAAAAAATGGAAATCAAAAAATTTGATCCAAAAATCCGTCAACACGTAATCTTCAAAGAAGCTAAAATCAAATAATTTTAGTTTTTTGAAAAAAGCGACCTTCCCGGTCGTTTTTTTTTGCATTTTTTTTATGCGGCTTGATAAACTTTCTGTTTCTTCTGGCATTTTCTGTGCTTATTTCCCATAAAAAATTGAAATTTCATAAAATTTATTTTAAAGGAGTGTTTAGTGCCACATGACGTAGAGCTCATTATTCTGTTAGCTGTCGGTTTTGGCTTGGCCTTGGTTTTTGGCTATATCGCTGCACGTCTACGCCTTCCCCCACTGATTGGTTATCTGGTTGCCGGGATTCTAATTAGCCCGAACACCCCAGGCGTGGTCGGAGATGTGCATCTGGCGAACCAGCTGGCCGAACTTGGCGTCATGTTCCTGATGTTTGGTGTCGGGATGCACTTTTCTCTCAATGACCTGATGCAGGTCAGGCGTATTGCCTTGCCGGGTGCAGTCTTACAGATTGCAGTCGCGACACTGCTCGGGGTCGGGGTCTCCATGCTCTGGGGCTGGAATTTTGGCTCTGCCCTGATCTTTGGTTTAAGTCTGTCCTGTGCCAGTACCGTCGTGCTTCTCAAAGCCCTGGGTGATCGTGGCCTGCTCGAATCCATTAACGGGAAAATTGCAGTCGGTTGGCTTCTGGTTGAAGATCTGGTCATGGTGCTGGCACTGGTATTATTACCCGCAACTGCAGTACTTCTCGGTGGTCAGGCACTGGAAGGTAGTAGTAGCGATCAGAATGTCTGGATCACCTTAGGTATTACCTTGCTCAAAGTAGCCGGTTTCATTGCCTTCATGCTCATTATTGGTAAACGTTTAGTTCCAATGATCATGCAAGTAGTCGCACGTTTAGGCTCACGTGAGCTATTTACCTTAACTGTCGTAGCTGCAGCCGTATCGATTGCCTTTGGGGCTTATAAGGTCTTTGGCGTATCCATGGCACTCGGTGCATTCTTTGCCGGGATGGTGGTCAAAGAGTCTGACTTCAGCCACCGTGCTGAGGAAGAAACCTTACCGTTGCGTGAAATCTTCTCGATTCTGTTCTTTGTTTCGGTCGGCATGCTGTTTGATCCGCGTATTCTGATGGATCAGCCGCTTCATGTGTTGGCGGTGCTCGGTATTATCATGATTGGTAAAACCATCGCGGCTATGGCACTGGTGCTGTTCTTCCGCTACCCAATCAATACGGCGCTTACCGTCGGTGCTTCTCTGGCACAGATTGGTGAATTCTCTTTTATTCTGGCCGCACTTGGTGTATCGCTAAATCTATTATCACTCGATGGGCAAAACCTGATTCTGGCGGGTGCCCTGATTTCAATTACCCTAAACTCGTTTATTTTCTCGGCAGTGGAACCGGTACAAAAATGGATTCGCGAACGTTCGTCTTTGGCGCGCTTATTGGAGCGTAGTGGTGACCCGCTTGCCATGCTACCCGATGAAGTCTCACAGGACTATCTGCGCGATCAGGTGGTGATTGTCGGGCATGGTGAAGTCGGTCGTCGGATTACCCTGTCACTGATGGAACAAAACATCAAGGTCGTGATTGCCGAAGAAAATCGTGAGATCGTAGAAAACTTGCGTAAAAAAGGCATTGCAGCAGTTTCTGGTGTCGCAACTGAACCTGGTGTGCTGATTCAGGCTCATATTCAGCATGCACGTCTACTGGTGATCTCACCAATGGATATTATTGATATCCACAAAATCGTGGATATTGCCAAGACCCTAAACCCTGCCATTCAGATCCTGCTGTGTGCGGAAAGCAAAGAAGAAGCTGAAGTCATTCGCCGTGATAATATTGGCGAGGTGTACTATGCCAAAGAGGAGATGGCGAGAAATATGAGCAATCATATTTTGAACCAGATCGAGATTGCGCATAACCATCCACCTACGCATTATTCAGGCTGATTTTTTAAAGAAGTTGTCAGAATTGGCAACTTCTTTTTTTATTGATTGGACTGAAATTTATCAGATCGCTAAACTATAAAATTTTAAATTGCTTCTCTAATTTAACCGACTTAATTTTTCTCTTATTCTCTATTTTTTTATTTCATAAAAACAGAAAAAGCACACTTCAAGTGTGCTTTCCTGCTCGCCAGGGTAGGCAATTTAGCTCATATATTTGGGCTCTTCATCCACAACTTCAGCTTGCCATTCATTGACCTGCTGTTCCAGCAAACCATATAAAGCGGCTTGAATCATGTGTTGTGCAATCACAGGCGTTTGATCACCCAACAGGGCTTTCACCTCGTCATTAAACTGAATCATGACTAATGGCTGTTTTTTTGAGCCCGCATTTCGTAATGCCAACGCGCCACCTTCAAGTTGAACGAGTTCCAAAATCGCGTCTTGATTACCAAATAAATCTTTCAACTGTTCTATAGACATATATCCTCCATGTTCAACATGGTGGCAAAGAGCGATTGCACTTTGCATCATTAGAGTAATTGATATAGGGTTAATAATCGCAATTTCAAGTACAGCTGATCAGATTAAAATTCAACCATCTCATTACGAAAACCATCAATAAGCTGCGTCAGGTCACGATGCCATTCTCGTAATATAGCAGTATCAGGTAACCAGGCTTGTGGTGTCTGTGTGACTTTAATGATGAGATTTGAAGAAGTTTCGTCTTCAGGTTGTGGCGAACTTGGCTCGGGCGCATATTGGCAGAGACGGTAAGCACGTTTCAGCTCAGCCAGAAAACCATCTTTGGATAAATGCTGTAATACGGTCACTTCAGGTGATACCTGACCCTTAGTCGCCATGAGCTCTTCAATTGATTTCAGAGTCGGGCTCAGGTCATTCAGACGGTAATAGCGTACCAGTTCCTGTAAAAAGGCCAACAGTGCCCCATGCAGATGAAATACGGCAGCTTCACGATAAGCTTGTGCCTGCTGCACATGGTCAGTCTGTTCAGCCTGCTGACAGGCCAGACGGGCGAAATAAAGTTTTTGATTGGTACGGTCCGCATGATAGCGAGCAACTCGTGTCATCGAGATTTCCTAAGCATTAAAACAAATTTTGGCTCTTATAAAGTAAAACGTCCGCTCGCATTACGCAATGCAAGATTGTCTACGCTGTCGATCTATTCTGCATGATCTTGATACTTCAGACTGCTGATATTGACTCTTCAGTAAAAATCCAAACCTTTTTAAGGGCAAAAAAAAGAGCATCACACATGCTCTTTTTTATAAGGTATTATTAAGCCTGTGGCTTTTCTTCAGCTTGCTTCACACGAATCCCCTGACCATGCAAGCGCAGTGTATTTAAACCTTTAATTGCTTTAACAGCTTCACGGCCATGCGGCATTTCTACGAAAGCAAAACCTTTAGACTTGCCTGTTTCTGCATCCATGACTAGCGCACAAGATTCAACAGTACCGTATTGCTGAAACAGGGTCAGCAATTCAGCTTCTGTTACAGTGCGTGCCAAGTTACGAACTAAAATTTTCATCGGATAACCTTAAGAAGATAGGCAAAAATAATCAAAAAGCACGTGCCTACTCTACTTTTTGCGTCAAACCCAGAAAGGATAGTTTAATCGAGATCAATCCCAAAATCTAAATTAATCGACTGGCGCTCCATTAAAGCACTTTTCACAGTCTGTTGACGGGTTTTGTAATGAGTTTCTGTAACACATAAATTACAGTTCAGATTATTAAGAAAATAGCTTTCAATTTTACGTCCCTGCTCATCTACCGTTTCACGCGCCCAGTGATTGAGGTTTTGCTTGGTCAGAATTAGCTCATTCTGTGCACGAGTCAACGCTACATACAGCACACGACGCTCTTCCTCGACATCATCGAAATCTCCTTGCGCACGTGCATGCGGATATTGTCCCGGCGTGACATTGGCCACATAACAGACTTTCTGTTCCGTACCCTTGGCCGAGTGAATGGTAATGAGGGTCACTACATCCGTATCCGACTGGCGTTCAATTTCAGAAATAGAGACCGGATCGAGCACATACTCTTCCAGAAACTCACTCACTTGAGCATGTTTAGAAGCTAGCTGTTTAACCAATTCAAAATCACCCTGACGGCGATTCCAGTCCTTTTTATAGTTCTCGGCCAGTTGTGCTTCAATCGCCTGTACTGCCAGACCAACACAGGCCTGTACTTCGGCTTTGAGTACCGCCATTTGCTTCATGATCAAAATGGTTTCTAGCGGGATTTTACCAAACTTTTCCAGCTTGTCGGCAATCTTTTCCATCTCTGGCTCAGCTAAAAGCTGCTGTGACAGTTTGCTTGCACCGACATCACCGATACCATTCCATAATGTCAAAAAGCGCATCCAGGCAATATCGTCCAGCGGGTTCGCCACCACACGCAACAGGCTGAGCAGATCTTTTACATGTGCAGTTTCTAACAGTTTCATCCCGCCAATGAATCGATACGGAACATTGGCCGCGATACAAGCTGCTTCAATATGTCGCGCTGCATAACTGGAACGTACCAGCACCATATGATCGGACCATTTGCTGCCTTGCAGATAATGGCGCTCTTTTATATCAATCGCGATCCATTTGGCTTCATCAAATTCATTCGGGAAAATGTGCATCTTCGGCTTAATGCCTTCACCACGATGCGCATCCAGACGTTTGTCATATTTGATTTCGGACTGATCCAGTAACCAATTGGACAGGTCCAGAATTTCCTGGGTTGATCGGTAATTCTTTTCTAGTTTAAAAATTTTTGCATCCGGCACACGCTCTTTGAAATGGTGAATATTTTCAAAATCGGCACCGCGGAAACTATAAATCGACTGCGCATCATCCCCAACACAGAATAGGCTAATATGTTCTTTGAGAGGTTCCAGCAATGCCCATTGCAGTGGATTGGTATCTTGCATTTCATCCACCAGCATATGTCGACAGATCGAAGCCACATAGTCCACCAGACCTTCAGACTGTGCCAAAGCAGTCGCCACCACAGCGAGGATATCGTCATAATCCAGAAAGCTACGCGCACGCTTACGTGCTTCATATTCCTTCATAATGTCGGCAATCTGGTCTTTGAGTCCCAGATATTCCGGCATCTGCTTTTCCAAAGACAGACTCAGTTTTTGCCGGGTATTCCGCGCAAAAGAATATAAATCACAGAGTTCTTGTGGCTTTGGCAGGTAATTCGGATTTTTCTTGTCATCACGCCCGCGAATCAGACGGAATATCATCAGCTGATCATCACGGTCAATAATTGAAAACTGTTCCAGACCAAAAGCCTTTGGAATTCGGCGCAGCAGATACATACAGAAGGTATGAAACGTCGATGCACGTAAGCCTTTGGCCTGTTCACCGAGTGCCAGCTCCACCCGTGCCACGATTTCACTCGCCGCACGACGAGTAAAGGTCAGAATCTGAATCTGATTCGCTGGTACACCCTGATCAATCAGATAAGCTGCACGCGCCACGATAGTTTTGGTCTTGCCACAGCCCGCCCCAGCCAAAACCAGACTGTGCTTGGCATCAGTCGTCGCAGCTTGTTTTTGTTGGGGATTTAATTCATCAATCAGGGTGGCTAAACTCATTTTCACTCATCATTCTGTGGATAGGTGTAGTTTAACAGATCACTCTTATTATAGCTTTGAGCTGCTCTGAAACAGACCGAACTTTTATTCTTAATTCGCTATAGGGTTGACGGCATGAATGCCGTCTTCTGGATTGGGGTATAGGGATATACCCTCAACCTAGCAAAGGATTTTTGTCACCTTGCGAACTCAAAATATATTTTGAGGATTCTCATCCTTGAAAAGTAAAATCTGCTTAGGCATTTATATTTGTCTTTTTATCAAGCTTTTGCGGCAATGACCATCTTACTCAAACACCCTGTTCCTGAATATTTTGAACAGTTTGAACAACTGCTTTTTCCAGATTAATTTCTGCATTCTTTAAGGCTTCTTCCAATAAACAATCTGGTGGATTAATTCCGATAATCTGGCTAAATCCAGTCTGATACAGTGACTCAATCCCTTCACCGACCAAACCTGCAAACGCAATTACCGGTTTATTCAATTGCTGGGCGACCTGAGCCACACCAAATGGGGTTTTTCCTAAAGCGGTCTGATGATCGATCTTGCCCTCGCCAGTAAGAACATAATCTGCATCTGCAATTTTTTCCGCTAGTCTATTTTGTTCCGTAATTAACGTTACGTCGGATTGCAGCTTTGCTCCTGCAAACGCCATCAACCCAAAACCTAACCCACCGGCTGCCCCTGCGCCGGGAAAGTTTTTAAAAGAAATATCTAAGCTTGTTTCAACCAGATCAGCAAAATGTCTTAGATTTCGATCCAGCTGCTGTACCATTTCCGATGTTGCACCTTTCTGCGGCCCAAAGATCACTGAAGCACCATTCGGTCCACACAATCGATTATTCACATCTGAAGCAATCAGGATTTCTGTATTGTTTAAACGAGTATCGAGTTGGGAAAAATCAATTTGATCAATCTGATCCAGATTACCACCACAGACCTGAATTGATTCTCCCGCAGTATTTAAGAATCGGGCTCCTAAAGCCTGAGCCATTCCAGCACCACCGTCATTGGTCACACTACCACCGAGCCCGATAATGATTTTCTTTACGCCAAGCTCCAGCGCCTGTTTGATCATTTCCCCTGTGCCATAAGTCGAGGTCAACATGGGATTACGTCGAGCAGCTTCGAGCAGATGAATGCCATTGGCTTTCGCCATTTCAATCACTGCGGTCTGACCAGCATCAACCAAGCCAAAGTAAGTTTCGATCGACTGACTGGCTAATGGTCCAGTGACTTGGCACGTTACTCGTTCACCCTTTAGGCTTAAAATTAATGCATCTACAGTTCCTTCACCACCATCTGCCATTGGTAAAGTAATACAATTTGCATCAGGAAAGACCTGCAAAATACCACGCTGCATCGCCTGACAGGCCTGTTCGGCAGTCATACTTTCCTTAAATGAATCGGGAGCTAGAACAAAGATTTTCATGAATATGATCGGCCGCGTTATAGGTTTTATACTAATTTGAAATGCATACCCATCTTACAGGCAAAGCTGAACATACCAATAAAAAAAGAGCGCTCATTGCACTCTTTTTTATACTGGTCTTACTTAAATATCTGCGGAGCTTTTTGGAACACGATGCTTGATATAGGAAGCTAAAGTCAGATAGTTAATCCCTTGGAACAAAATATCGATTGCCAGAAAAGCACCTAGAACCCAGAACGGTGCATTCGGTGACAATAGAATCAGGATACCTGTAGCTAAAGTTAAAATCCCGGAAAATAAAGTCCAACCCCAGCCGCGAAATGCTTTAAAGATAAAAGCATTCAAGACGCGAATTATTCCCGCCACAATCAAAGCAATCGCAAGCAGATTGGTCAGTACAATCGCAGTTTTCGCTGGCGTGCTAAAAGCATAATATCCCGCAATAAAATAGATGATACCGAATAGCAGCCAGAGCCAGCGAAATGTCCCATCGAAGATTTTAATCCCGGCAATCAGATGAACTACCCCACCTATCATCATCAGGACCCCAAACAGGAATACTACAGATAAGGTGGCAAAAGGCAGCGACGCTAACAGTACAATTCCAAATAACACTAATAAGGCACCCAGGCCTAAATACCATTTACGGTTTTCATGCAATTGATGCCGAACCAGATCATTTCCAACAGTCTTCATATTCTTCTCAAGTAATTGGCTATGACTTTGATTATGCTCTTAAATCATGGAGAAATTTGTTAGAAATTGACTGAGTTTATCTATAAAAATAGTAACTTATGCCGGTTTATTCAGCACTTCGTTAATTATTTTTTCCAGCCAAGTTCAATCGCCGTGATTTCATTAATCAGAGTCTGATTTAAAGATTCTGGCATTTTACTGGTGCTTTGCGATACTGGAATGTGCCCTGCCATTAGCTCAGCTTTGGTTTGGGGAAATAAAGGCTGCTGATTGGGATTAGCATAACCGACGGGGTATATCGGCTGGCCTGTAGTGAGATCATATTTATCTGAAGCGCCAAAGGTATGCAGTAATTCATGCACCAGCACAATCTTATTCTGGTCAGACTGTCTGCTTGAAGCAAATAGATTGACTGAACCAATCCGGCCTTTTTGCAGAGCCGTTGAATGTTTTAATTGCTGGGTGTGTGCAGGATCATAATAATTTAAAAAGAGAGTAACGTTCGAGGAAGGATCTGAACCTTGCTGCTGTTGCCAGGCATAGAAACGGAATTTCAGACTCCATAAAATGGTGCCAAGTAAGGAGGCCTGCTCCGGCACTTTAGGTGGCAATTCTTTGAGTTCATGTCCCAGATTAAAATAAAAATAAGTGGGCTGTCCACGGTACTGCTGGGCCGCTTTTTCCAGATATTCTTGTGTCCCTTTTAGATCCTGAGCAGACAATTGCTGGATATATTGCTGTGTAGTCGCCAATCCATCTGCATTGATCGGATGCAACAGAACAAAGATTGGTTTGTTCCAGTCCTGATTCTGATCTCGATAAGCATTTACTGCCACCACAAATAAAATCATCAATAAAATCAGGATTCGGATTTTTTTCCACATATGAACATGCCAATATATAGTTTATTTAAAAGTTATTTTTGTTTCGTTTTTTGATCTTCAGAGCGCAGATATAAAACACAGCTCAAAGTAACCAGCGACATAATAATCACCAGAATAATCATCATTCCCCGATCCATAGGAATACCCATTTCATTAATCTTTCCAAGCATGAAATACAGGATAGATCCTAATCCGATACTTAAGAACAGGAATTTATCTAGCCAAATCATGGATGATTCCTATTTTAATCTTTTATTATTTAACGCCTAGAATATCCTAGAACTGTGTTGATCAAAAATACTTAGTCATAAAAAAATGCCGACTTTCGTCAGCATTTTCTTGATGTCTTATAGCTTAGGCTTCAACCCATTTGCCATCCTGATAAACCAGCGACCATTTGGTTTGCTTGCCTTCCGGGGTTTCTGATCCAATATATTGAGACTGGTTCTTACGGCTAAATTTCACTAGAGTTGGATTCCCTTCAGGATCCACATCTGGCGCCTGCAGAATAAACTGATATTTTGGATCCAGCTGATCCGCCACAGTACGCAGTTCTGCCACTTTCGGTGCGCGAGTTTCACGGACTTTCGGAAACTTGCTCGCAGCCAGGAACAGACCTGCGGCACCATCCCGCAGAACAAAGAAATCGTCATGCTTGGTTGAACGCAGGTGTTCCATCTTGATCGGATCAACGCGCGGAGGTGCAGGCTGACCATTCTTTAAGACTTTACGGGTATTTTCACAGCTGGTGCAGGCAAAATATGGACCAAAACGGCCAGTTTTCAGCTGCATTTCACCATCACATTTGTCACATGGAATGGTTGGGCCATCATAACCCTTAATCTTGAATTCGCCTTCTTCCAGCTCATAACCTGTACAGTCCGGGTTATTACCACAAATATGCAGTTTACGGCCGCCATCAATCACATAGCTGTCCATTGCAGTGCCACAGACTGGACAACGTTTCTTCGACATCAGATCAGCGGTTTCAGCGGCATCATCATCAGACAGTGCTGCCAGAGATTCAACCGGAGTCAGGTTCAATGTACCTTTACAACGTTCTTTCGGTGGCAGGTTATAACCTGAACAGCCCAGGAAGACACCTGTTGTGCCGGTACGGATCTGCATCGGACGGTCACATTCTTTACAATGGACTGCTTCAACTTCTACAGGCTGATTGCGGCGCATGCCGTTTTCACCCTGAGCATTGGTTAGACGTTTCTTGAAATCACCATAGAAGCTGTCTAACAGATCTTTCCAGTTGCGCTCACCATCTGCCACTTTATCCAGCTGACCTTCAAGGTCTGCAGTAAAGTCGTAGTTCATCAGATTATTGAAACTTTCATCTAGACGGTCAGTAACGATCTCACCCATCTTCTCGGCAAAGAGACGACGGTTCTCCAGTTTTACGTAACCACGATCCTGAATGGTCGAGATAATGGCAGCATAAGTCGAAGGGCGACCAATACCTTTTTTCTCAAGCTCTTTGACTAAAGATGCTTCAGTAAAACGTGCCGGTGGCTTGGTAAAATGTTGAGATGGATCTAGTTTTTCCAGCTTCAGCACTTCACCGACTTTCACTGCCGGTAACAATACATCATCATCAGATTTGTTCTGACCACGAACTTTGGTGAAACCATCAAATACTAAGGTACGACCTTTGGCTTTCAGCTCGACACCATTGGCATCGACTAAAATCGTAGAAGATAAATATTCAGCAGGTGTCATCTGACAGGCCACAAACTGACGCCAGATCAGGTCATACAGACGCTGTGCATCACGTTCCACTCCAGCAAGACTATCGCCTTTCAGCGCGACATTAGATGGACGAATGGCTTCGTGAGCTTCCTGCGCACCGGCTTTATTACCATAACGGTTCGGCTTGGCTGGCAGATATTTCTCGCCGTATTCAGACTCGATATGACCGCGCACCATATTGACTGCATCATCACTCAGGAAGGTGGAGTCAGTACGCATATAGGTAATGAAACCAGCTTCATACAGGCGCTGCGCCAGCATCATGGTTTTCTTCACCGAGAAGCCTAAACGTGTGCTGGCTGCCTGCTGTAGCGTTGAAGTGATATACGGCGCGCTTGGATTGACCTTGGTTGGTTTATCCTCACGGCTCATCACCTTGTATTCGGCATCTTTGATCAGGTTCAACAAAGCATCAGTTTCAGCTTTATTGTGCAGCTTTAAGGTCTTGCCATTTTGCTTCACTGCTTCCAGGCGAATGTCATCTTTTTTCGCTTTGGTATCAGCAAATACTTGCCAGTATTCTTCCGGAATGAACTTACGAATTTCACGTTCGCGTTCCACGACCAGCTTTACAGCGACAGACTGTACACGTCCCGCAGACAGACCACGGGCAATTTTTTCCCAGAGCAGTGGTGAAATCATGAAGCCGACGACACGGTCTAAGAAACGGCGCGCCTGCTGGGCATTGACCTTATTGGTATCTAGACGAGATGGTTGCTTAAACGCTTCCTGAATGGCATTTTTGGTAATTTCGTTAAAGACTACACGCTGGTAGCGTGAATCATCGCCGCCGATCACTTCTTTTAAGTGCCAGGCAATCGCTTCCCCTTCACGGTCCAAATCCGTTGCGAGATACACTTCATCGACTTGCGATGCCAGTTTTTTTAGTTCAGCGACTACGCCTTCCTTGCCCGGAAGGACTTCATATTTGGCTTTCCAGTCATGTTCTGGATCGACACCCATCCGGTTAATCAACGCCTGCTGTGATTTTTCTGCTTTTTCTGCTTCAGTCAGCTTGGTTCGGGTCACCGGTTTTTTCTCTGCAGTTTTCGCAGAGCCGCCCGTCGGTAAGTCACGCACATGACCCACCGAAGATTTTACGATGTAGTTTGAACCGAGATACTTGTTGATTGTTTTCGCTTTTGCAGGCGACTCCACAATCACCAAGGCACGTTTACTTCCAGCGTCGGAAGACTTCGCCGTGCTGCTTTTTGATGTGGACCGAGGAGCGTTCGCCATATTAACCGTTTAATCCTGTTTATTTCTAAAATTAAAGTTCAGCCAAAGAATGTAATAGTGCCTTGATGTCATCAAGTTGTGTGGCTCTAAGATCAGATTCTTCATCCCAATAGAGTCCTACACAGTTTGCCTGCATATCAATAGCATAAATGCCCTTTAATGCAATGGGAAAATCTTTAAATTTGTCATCCCCATGCACCAGTTCAAGTTTGTTATCAACCACGCGGGCACGCATCAGCGGTAAACGGGCATCTGGAAGCAGCACACTATAATAGGCCACCATACTGGCACGACTTTCAGTCACCTTGGGAATATTAGTCCAGTCAGGTGCAACCACCAGACGTGGATGTAAGCCCATCTTGCGAGCTTTATCACGCATGAGTCCTAATGCCTTTTCTCTAGGACTCACACGCAGACCAAAAATAGACCCCAGTACGAAAACGATGATGACAACTGCCACCCAGATTCCGGTATTTTCCATAGTTCAACCTTTATGTTCTTATATTAGATTTGCATAAGCCCGCTATAAAAGGCAAGCACCGCTGGATAAATTTAATTTCCCAGCAGCTGCGGACTATAAATAATTTCCCGTTTATTTAACTGTATTAGCTGATGTTTGATGAGTAAATTGAATGATTCTCGGACCTCTTCCTTAGGCACGCATCGCTCTAGTAACACCTCGAAACTGGCAATAAATTTAGGCCGACGTTCTGCAACAACATTGAGATAAGGCATCAGGCGCAGACGTAAATGACTTAATTTTCTTTCAGTCACTTCATCTTGAGTTTCGACGGTTTCGACGGTTTCGACGGTTTCGACGGTTTCGACGGTTTCGACGGTAGCTAAATGCTGTTTATAAAATTTTTCAATTGCTGCAGTCTGATATTGAAGTTTACTAGACTGATTTTTAATAATTTTTATTCTGATTAACTCATCCACTAAAAGCTGAGCACATTTTTCTTCCACTTTTAAATTGGCTTTAAGCGAGTTGATTAAACTTTCTACTTTTGCAGGCTTAGAAAAGTTACTTCTTACTAAATTGGAGCAGTATTGAAAAATCAGTTTTTGAATGTCTATTTCTGCTTTTATTTGCTGAGCAATATTTGGATTGACTAATGGTTTAGCTGAAATAACTTTAGCCTGAAATTTGGCAATTTTAAGTAAGTCCGCCACATATTCCATAGAAAAGTCATTCGACATAATCTCGAAGCAAACTTCAGAGCTTTTATATTGGGTAGAAAGCTGTCCAGCAATAAAACATAGGCCAAAATCAGCAGCGTCTTTACCTATTTTAGGCATCTTCAGGACTTTTAGTTTTCCTGCACTGATTGCAGGTGCAAGCCTGACGACACCGTCTAGACTAAACCCCATGGGCGTTTTGGCATAGACCAGATAAACATATTGATATTGGGCAGGATATTGAAGGAGCTCTGTTTCAGTTTTGGGTAAGTTTTCAATATCCAATAACAGTATTTTTTTCATATGCCCTCATGAGATTATTCTAATTTAGAAACATCTCATGACTATATAACACTTCGTGACCATTCCAATAAATATATCCTTTTTCAATCAACTCTTTAAGTAAAAGACGGACATCTGACTGTGGAAATAACTGCTCGAGTAAATCACGTAATTCATAAATATCTTTAGGCTTATTTCCCTGTAATTCGCACAGCTTGCGTGCGACTTCGAGCTGTACCGGATCAATTTTATTAAAGTTTTTGAACAGACCTTGCTGGGCAGACTGGATTGGAGATTGAGCAGGTTCAACCACAGGCTCTTCAGTATTGAGCTTCGAGACTACCTGATCCAAAGCTCGTTTTTCAGCAGGTTGGTTGTCATTGAGATCTAGTTGCACCCACTGTTTCAAAACTTTTTTACGGAAACTGATCTGCTCGTCATAACGTTTGACTATTTTCAGATTAATCAGCATGCCAACTACATGCTGCGCTTTGCCTGGTAAAACTTGCAGAATATTGGTGACTGAATTTTTTAAGGTTTCGAGCGTGGTCGGTTTACCACTCATCTTGCCGAGCGCATCACAGTACTTTTTCACCAGCTGCAAAGCCGGTTTTGCTTTAATGGCTTCAATACTTGGCAACTGGATTTTAGGTTTATCTTGAGCCCCTGTGGATGCATCCTCTGGCAGCACCTGAATCAGGCTGCAATCAATATCCGAAGCCTGAAGCATTTTCATCAGCATTTCACTGCTATCCATGGCTGAAATCAGCTCGACATGAGTATCTACTTCCAGCAAAGCCATCAGCTGACCCAAAATCAGGGCATATTCATATTCTTTATGCTCTGCTTCCAGGACATCCAGAATAATAATTTGTCCGCTGCTGATCCAGCTGGCCAACTCAGTCAGTTCTTCTAGAGCAAACTCGAATTTTCCGGCACAGTTAAACAGATACAAGGTCGGATAATGTTTAACGATGTCACGTAACAGTTTGGCTGTAGGAAAGTTATTTTCGAGATCAAGAAGGACAACTTTTTGGTGCATAAGGCAAGATTAAAAACTGAGCTAGAAAAATACTATTAGAGTAGGAAGTGTGTGAAAGGTCAAATAGTTTCCACCTTCCATGACGATATTTAGATTTTAAAGATCATCTTGGACGAAGTAAAAGTGGTGACTTGGTTTAGGTTTATCGAGCTTCACCTGCTTAAAAGAAAACCCTCACGACTGGAGGGCTTTCTTTTTGCTTTCTTTTTAAAAATTATTTGTAAATTAATAATGCGGTGGACGGTTGGTGACCGGATCAAAAGCATCAATCCCTTCGGACAAATCTGCAGACTCAACACGTTGATATAACAACTGCATTTGTTTTTTTAAATCGGCAATTTCCAGACTCTGGCGAGTGACCTGCTGATTCAGCTCTTCAACTAAATCATCTAAAAATGCAATTCGCACTTGCAAATCTTCAATGGGTGCGGAAAATGACGCCTGATCATTTAGATTTTGTTGTTTAGTCATTTTAAGTCCTCATTTGGGATTTCAGGAAACATTAACATTATGGCCTATATTACTTTAAGGGATGTCCAACTGGCATTTGGCGGACCTGCCTTGCTCGACGGCGCCAACTTTAATTTGGAACGCGGTGAACGAGTATGTTTGATTGGCCGTAATGGTGAGGGTAAGTCTACCTTACTTAAACTGATTGAAGGAAGTTTACTCCCGGATAGTGGTGAAGTTTCGTTACAAAATGGCATCACCATTTCCATGCTGGCCCAAGACGTGCCAATGGATTCCGGCAAGGTTGCAGATATTGTTGCTGATGGCGCCGGTGAAGCTTCAGAAGTGTTGCGTGCCTATCATGAAGCCAGTGAAGCTTGCGTGCTCGGTGATATGGAAGCCTGTGACCGCATGGGACATTTGCAGCATCAGATGGATCAGCTGGATGGCTGGGCTTTGGAAACTAAGGTTAATTCAATCCTGAGTAAAATGGGATTGGATCCGGAAGCGGATCTGGCTGATTTATCCGGTGGCCGTAAACGCCGTGTTCTGTTGGCACGTGCCCTGCTCACTCAACCTGATGTGCTGTTACTCGACGAACCAACGAACCATCTGGATGTCGAAAGTATTGAATGGCTGGAAAAATTCCTGCTAGAACAAAACAACCTGACCTTACTGTTTATTTCGCATGACCGTGCCTTTGTGGACAGTATTGCGACCCGTATTGTCGAGCTGGATCGTGGCATTTTGCGTAGCTATGAAGGCAATTATTCACGTTACCTCGACCTAAAAGCTCAGCAGTTGGAAGCAGAAGAAAAACAAAATGCCCTGTTCGAGAAAAAACTGGCTGAAGAAGAAGCCTGGATTCGTCAAGGTATTAAAGCGCGCCGTACCCGTAACGAAGGTCGTGTTCGTGCTCTGAAAGAATTACGTGAAGAGTCTAAAGCACGCCGCTTCCAGCAAGGCAAAGTCAACATGTCAACTCAGGAAGCACAGCGTTCAGGTAAAGTGGTGTTCGAGATTGAACATCTGAGCGTGAAGTTTGGTGACAATGCACCGATCATTAATGATTTCTCGGCGCTGGTAATGCGTGGTGACCGTATTGGTCTGGTAGGTGATAATGGTGTCGGTAAAACCACACTAATCAAAGCCATTCTGGGAGAAATCGAGCATGGCGGTACAGTCAAAACCGGAACCCAGCTGGAAATTGCTTATTTTGACCAGCTACGTAATGTGCTGGATCTGGAAAAATCAGTTAAAGATAATGTTTCTGAAGGTTCAGATCATGTCGATGTAAATGGTCAACGTCGTCATATCTACAGCTATCTGCAAGATTTCCTGTTCTCGCCAGAACGCGCCCGTACGCCAGTTAAAGCTCTATCTGGCGGTGAACGTAACCGTATTCTGCTCGCCAAACTATTACTGAAACCATCAAATCTGATCGTGATGGATGAACCGACCAACGATCTGGATATGGTAACGCTGGAACTGCTGGAAGAAATGCTAGCGGAATACAAAGGCACCTTGCTACTGATCTCGCATGACCGTGCCTTCATGGACAATGTCGTCACATCGACTTGGGTCTTTGATGGCAAAGGTAATATTGATGAATATGTCGGTGGCTATCAGGATTATCTGGAACAACGTCCAGATCAGACTGTGGTTGACCAGAAAATGGCAGTCAAAAAAGCTCAAGCCAAGGCTGAAGCAGCGGTTGCACCTGTAGCACCTGCGCCAAAGAAAAAACTTAGCTACAAAGATCAGCGTGAACTGGAACTGTTACCGGCTGAAATTGAAGCACTGGAAAAAGAACAAGCTGAACTTTCCGACAAACTGGCGGATGGCTCGTGGTTTGTCACAGATGCCGCAGCAGCGACCAAAGCCTCTGAACGTTTAGGCGAAATTGATGAGATTTTGCTGGAAAAAATGGAACGTTGGGACGAACTGGAAAATATGACCAAAGGTTAATCTTTAAATCGCCTAGTCACTAAGCATCTGTATTCATACAGGTGCTTTTTTATTTTGCAGTTTTTTATTTCAAAAAGCTCTTCTGCTACACTGCTGACATCTTTGATTTTAAATATTGAATTTATGAGTCGAACGCCAGAATACCAACCCGGTGAATTTCAATGGTCATTCCTGTTACCGCAATACTGGGGTATCTGGGTGGGTATTGTATTTCTGATGATTCTGGCCATCTTACCTTGGGCGATTCAGCATCGTCTGGCAGATCTACTCGGCCAGATGGCATTTAAATATTTGAAATCTCGCCGTGAAACCACGCTTCGCAATCTGGAAGTCTGTTTCCCGGAATGGTCAGCTCAAGAAGTTCAGGACAATGCCCGTATGGTCTTTATTGACCAGATGCTCGGTGTATTTGAGACCTTGAATGCCTGGTATTGCCCAAAATGGTTTAAAGGCCGGGTACAGATTGAAGGGCTGGAACATATCCAGCAGGCTCAGGCAGAAGGTAAAGGGGCTTTATTGCTTGGCACCCACTCGACTTTACTGGATGCCGGCGGTTATTTATGTGCACAGTATTTTGAGCCGGATGTGGTGTATCGACCACAAAATAATCCCTTGCTCGATATGCTGATTTACCGCTGCCGTGCCACCATTTATGTCAACCAGATTGACCATGATGATATGCGCGGTCTGGTGCGTAACCTGAAAAATGGCCATGCTATCTGGTACAGTCCGGATCAGGATTTTGGTTTAAAACAAGGCGTAATGGCGCCCTTTTTTGGGGTACCTGCAGCCACAGTAACTGCACATCGTCGCTTACTCAAAATAACCAAAGCTGCTGCCATTCCACTCTATTTTTACCGGACTGGGGATATTAAAAATCCACGCTACTGTGTATTGATCGAACCTGCGGTAGAGAATTTGCCAAGTGCGGATGAAGTCAATGATGCAACCCGGGTAAATCTGATTATTGAACGCCAGTTGCGCATTGCACCGACGCAATATATGTGGTTCCATCGTCGCTTTAAGACCCGTCCTGAAGGCTACGATAAAATCTATTAAGAACTAGAATTAATATGAACGGTATTATTGGCAAGAAAAATCAATGATCGGTTCCCTGATAAATCCACATTGCTTGTGTATGCCCTGCACGCTCAAAACCTAGAGTTTTATAAAATTCAGTGGCATGCTGATCAGCTACCAGAATTTTCTGATGAAATCCTGAATAACGTTGCAGCATTTCTTGCATGATCAGACGACCAATGCCCTGTCGCTGCACCTCTGGGTGAACCAATAAATGCGGGAAATACACCACCAGATAACCGTCTGAAATCGCATTTCCCAAGCCGAACAGCCGACCGTTGATACGTGCCGTCACCAGACTATGAGAATGCTGCAAAGCCTGTAAAAGTAATTGAGGTTTTTCTGCAGCTGACCATTGATTGACTAGATAGAGCTGTAGCACTTCGGATTCATTAACTGAATCATGATCGGGAATCATAACTTCCATTCAGGTAATATCCATTTTTTAATTTAAATTTTATTTTAATAATCAAATAATTATAATAAAAAATAAGCCGAAAATAATTTAACCCGGGTTCTACATCCTGTAAAACCCAGGTTAATGAGGTTGTGCTTTCATATGTTATAATTGCTTCTTCGTTGTTGTGATTTCCCTTTCAGCATCATTTCCATGATGTTTTCATTCAGCTTCGTCTTCCTTATGAGAATATCCTTTCTCGACTCCCTGTGCTGATGAGCTTAGAATACGTGGATTCCTCTGTACTGCCCATTCGCAAGAAGCGGAAACTGCTGTAAGCAATATCGTACACTTTTCAGCTAAAACTATAGGAATTTCTCCTCATTCTTATAAGCCATCGCAATCTTATCAGTGACTTTTTTCTCTTCTTTCTCTGCCTTTTCAATTCCTTCCTGAATCGCTTCTTTGGCTTCCTGCTCATCCTGATCCGTTTCTTCCAGCGCTTCCTGATGATGCTCAAATACCCGCCCAGTTTGTAAAACCAGATAAACCGGAAAATGATCTGACCCGACGTGTTTTAAACGCTCCATATGCACCAGAGCGAAATCGGTGCTGTGAAACACATGGTCAAGCGACCAGCGTAATAAAGGATAATCGGCATGGAAGGTATTTACATAGCGTCGACCGACACGTGGATCCAGCAAACCACTGATACGCTGGAATAAACGTGTCGTGCGTGACCAGGCCACATCATTCAGATCTCCCATCACAATGCAGCTTTCATTCAGATCCTTAATCTGATCCCCTACAATCAGCAGTTCCGCATCACGTAAGGTTGAATCTTTAGCTTCAGTTGGGCTTGGAGGTTTCGGATGCAGACAATAAAGCTGTACCGGCTGTCCGGAACGTAACATGACCTTGGTATGAATCGAGGGAATTTCATCACTCAGAATAAATTTAACCTCGGTTTCACTCAGCTCAAGTTTGCTGTACAGATGCATGCCATACAGATTATCCAGAGGTACGGGCACCCGATAGGGATAATCTGGCTCAATGACGGCCAGTGCATCCTGCCATGCCTGATCGGTTTCCAGCGTTAAGACCAAGTCTGGCTGATGGGTCTGGATCTGTTCAATCAGTAAATGATATTTGGTATTGGTGGTGAGGACATTTGAGACAATCAGGGAAATCTGACGATCCGGATCCAGCTGATCCTGCTTGACCTGCTTGACCTGTTTTTTCCAGACAAAGGTATAAGGCAGCACCATTTTCAGCTGATACGCCAAAGCTGCGATCAAACCAACAAAAAGCAGCTGATTGAAGGCTGTCCATGGGTGATCGACGAGGAGAAAAAGAACAAAGGCAATGAAGCCCAGCACCAGAATCTGTAAACGTGGAAAATCTGCACCACGAATCCACCATTCATCTCGGGGAATCAGCGACCAGAAACTTAACCAGATGACCACGATTGCCATGATCTGGATAAACCCTACCATAAGATACACTCTTTACTAAGTTATTATTTTTTCTAAAAGAAAAATTGCTTTATCAATTTTGTATGTATCATAAAGCAGATATTTCGCTCAAGAATATTGATGTTTTGATTGTGTAGCTCTTGCAGTCACGTCCCTTTTTGATACACTCGAATCCCTTTTGATTTTTTAACGCACCGAGGCAAAGTGACATGAAAGTAGGTCTGGTCGGTTGGCGCGGGATGGTGGGTTCCGTCCTTATGCAACGTATGGTTGAAGAGAATGATTTTGCTCATTTTGAGCCATTCTATTTTTCTACCAGTAATGCGGGTGGTGAAGCTCCGGCATTTGGTGGTAAGACTGCCCCAGCACTTATGGATGCAACAGACATTAACAGTCTGAAGCAAATGGATGTCATTATTACCTGTCAAGGTGGCGATTATACCACTGAAGTTTTCCCGAAAATGAAAGCTGAAGGCTGGGATGGCTACTGGATTGATGCAGCATCTACCCTGCGTATGGATGATGAAGCAATCATCGTACTTGATCCGGTGAACATGCATGTGATCAAAGACGGTCTGGTCAAAGGTACCAAAACTTTCGTGGGCGGTAACTGTACCGTTTCTCTGATGTTGATGGGCTTAGGCGGTCTGTTCCAGAACAATCTGGTGGAATGGGCAACTTCAATGACTTATCAGGCAGCTTCGGGTGCTGGCGCGCAAAACATGCGTGAGCTGATTACTGGTATGGGTTATTTATATAACAATACCAAAGACTTGTTAGATGATCCACGTTCTCCAATTCTGGACATTGATTCTAAAATTGCTGAATTGCAACGTGGTGAAGGCTTCCCGTCTGCAAACTTCGGTGTACCTTTAGCAGGCTCTCTGATTCCATACATCGACAAGCAGCTGGAAAGTGGCCAGTCTAAAGAAGAATGGAAAGGTCAGGCTGAAACCAACAAGATCCTGGGTAACCAGCAGATCGTACCGATTGATGGCCACTGTGTACGTATCGGCGCAATGCGTTGTCACTCTCAGGCATTAACGCTGAAACTTCGCAAAGACGTTTCACTGGATGAGATCGAAGATATCATTGCAAATGCAAATGACTGGTCTAAAGTTGTGCCAAACACTCGTGAAGCATCAATGACTGATCTGACTCCTGTCGCAGTCACTGGTACATTAACTGTACCTGTTGGTCGTCTGCGTAAACTGAACATGGGTAAAGAATACCTAGGTGCATTCACAGTGGGTGACCAGTTACTTTGGGGTGCTGCAGAACCTTTACGCCGTATGCTGCGTATCTTGATTGATTATAAAAATTCTTAAGTTTCCGTCAGGAAATACAGCACAAAGCCGATCTTTATTGATCGGCTTTTTTGTGTAACTATTGCGTAAGTATTTTACAAAAAACAAACATCCCGTTAATCTATAATTTTCGCTATGCGATAATGACTGAGCTCACAGATGACTGTATATAACAAATTAAAGCTTGCCATTTTAGCCATTGTTGCTTCACAAAATATTTATGCGATTAATGTAGATCCGGTACAAATCCAGTCTGCACCTGGGGAATTGCTTTATGCGGAAATGAATTTCCGTCAATCAGATATTAACTTGCCCATTGAGGTAAGTTTAGCCTCGCCAGAAGACCTGATTTCTCTGGGTGCATCGCATCAGCCACCGGGTCATTTGAATTTTTTCACCCGTCGCAACAGTAATGGTACTGGGGTTATTACCATTACCTCCTCGCGCCCGGTCACTGATCGTGAATTAAATATCATTGTAAAAATCAAGGAAGGCAATGCAGCACGCCTACAGCATATCCGTACTGCATTAAGACCTAAAACTGATTTGTTACAGGCCAGCCTGAAACAGAATGAACAGCCACTCGCGCCTGTCGTAGTCGTGAGTGAAAAAGATATTGCCCTAAACTTACCGGTGAGTACGCGCTATACCAATGCTCAATCCAAGCCAGCCACCTCGTTTGGGGCAGAAAAACCGTTAGCCTTGCAAAACACAGCACCTCCTGCATTATCAGCCAGCTCTATCTCTAAAACCGCGATAGCTGCTGTGACCCATGAGCCGACATCGAGTATTGCAGCTCAAGTCACAAGCCCAACAAAACTTAATACTGAAACTGCGGTAGCAGCGACAAGTCATAGTTCACAGCAAGCTGGTACTGTAAACACTGCGCCAGTGAATACTCCATCCAAAGCAATCAACACGGCTGTAACTCAAGTAGATGTAACGCCAAACTTACAGGCTGCAGCGACAAAAGTTCAGGCTGAAACAAAACCAGCTGAAGTTGCAGTAGTCCCAACAAATAAAAATACAGCCTCAGCGCAAGCTTCTGCACCGACAAACACTGAAAACCAGATGGTGTCCAGTGATCCACTTGTCAAAAAATATGCAGAACAGCAGGCACGCAAGCAGGCGGCATCTACCACTGCACAGGACAAACCAAATTTAGCGGCTAAAACTCAGGCACAGCTGGCAGCCATCAAGCAAAGCACCTCAACCCAGGTCAAACCGACCTATGTGGTACAGTCAAATGAGTCGCTTTGGGGCATTGCCTCCAGGATTGCCAATGAACAGCAGCGTCCAGTGAGTGAGGTCATGCAGCAGATCAAGCGTGAAAATGAACATGCTTTTATTGGGGGTGATGCCAACCGCTTGCGTAAAGGTGTAGCGCTTAATTTAGCGACCATTCATACTGCGAAAACTCCGATACAGGCCGCAGCGACTAAGTCTGTTCAAGTACCCTCCAAACCTGCTGCAAAAACCAAATATCGTCTGAATGAGGCAGAAATGAGCCTGGTTGCCGAGAATCAGCGTGATTCCGGCCAGGTTTCTGCCAACTCAAACACAAAAGAAAATCGAACTTCGAAAGAGTTGTCATTAAAAGTTATGACAGCCCGTGAAAAAACCGTTAAATTAAAGAGAAACGTAACTGAACTAGAATTGGCACTCAATCAGAAGGATCACAGAATTCAATTATTAAATGCTCGTCTTGCCCAGCTGCAGCAGCAGCTTAAAGCACAACAGGCAGATAAAAAGCCAATTAATTAAAAAGTTACACATGACGATTTATTGGGATAGGCGAACTTAAGGACTCTATCCCCAAGGGGTAAAACATGCTGATTTATGTGATTCCATTAGTGATATTGATCATCGTATTAATTGTCGTAAAAAAACGACAAGATGCTCAAGAATCAGATAAAGCAAAAACTAAAACTGTAAAAGCGAAAAAACCTGGCGCTGCGTCAAAATCCACTTCACAAAGAACCAAAGTGGTCGAGCCAGCCGGAGTCGTTAAAAAATCAGCAACGCCTCTATCAGCAGAAACACGCAAGAAAATTGAAGGTCTGATTCAGGAACGTAATTTCTTTGCAGCTGAAGCTCAAATCAATCAGGCACTGAATCGCGATAATTCTCAACATGAGTTATATTTACTGCTACTCGACATTCATATCCTGCAAAAAGATGAATTTGCGATTTCACAGCTGATTAACCATGTTCGCTCTCTGGAACTGGAAGATATTCTGGCTCAGGCTGAGGTCAAAAAGCGTGGGTTTGAAAACTCTTCGGTCGCTGTTCAGGATACTATTGATTTCCCAAGTGCTCAGCCACAAACCCCTCCTGTACAGGAAAGCAAACCTTCTACAGATGCCTTTGCAGACCTGGTTGCCACTCCTGCTTCAAACGAACAGGCATTTGATGCATTACAACAGGAACTGCAACCAAGCAAACCAGCTGCTGTAGCGGAACCAGTACCTGATATCCAACCCTTAGAGTTCAACTTTGAACCGAAGATTCCAGCGGCTGAGCCAGTAAAAACGGAAGAAGCTTCGCCTGTATCAGATAATTCAGTTGAATTTGATCTTCAGATGAGTACTGCTGAAACCCAGACTGCTCCAACAGCAGCAACTGAGTCAGCACCGGTTCTGAATTTTAAGCTTGAGCTTGAACCATCTGTATCTTTAGAAACAGAATCAGCGCCTGCAACAACAGAAGAAATCCAGCCTTTAGATTTTTCTTTCTCTCTAGACACTCCAGCACCTGCTGCGGAAAAAACAGCCGAACCTGCGACTGAGTTTGATCTTTCTGGCCTTGATATTGCAACGCCTGCAACTGAAACGCCTGCTACGACTGAAACATCTGGACTAGATTTCAAACTTGATAATATCGAAGCTGTAAAAGAAGCTCCTGTTTCTACAGGGGTGAATTTTGAGATTCCGACAGCGCCAGTAAATACAGCAACCGATCAACATGATCCATTGGTGCAGTCTTTCCCGGAGCTGATGGAAGTTAATGAAGCGAACCTTAACCTGGAGCTGGCACAGCAATATATCCAGTTAGGCGCTTATGCAGCTGCCCGTGAAGTCATTGCTGAACGTGAAGCTGAATATACAGCAGCACAACGTCAGCAAGCCGATCAGTTGCTGAATCAAATCGCATCTTAATCAATTTCCCTTTACACTAAAGCAGTCACATTTGGCTGCTTTTTTTATGATGAAAGATATTGCACTGATTTATATGGGCGGCACCTTTGGCTGTGTCGGTGACCCGCTCTCCCCTATGTCTGCCGATTTATTTATTCCAAAACTGGAACAGCTGCTTGCTACGGATCAACCGTTGATTCAGTATTACTGCGCTCCTGTGATTAAGGACAGTAGTGCCTGTACTGCTACAGACTGGTTAGAACTGGTGCAATTTATCCAAAATCTGCAATCTGAACAGCAGATACAACATTTTGTGATTATTCACGGGACAGATACTCTGAGCTATGCCAGTGCAGTATTGGCACATTTTATGGGGAATTCAGCTCATATTGTGCTGACTGGCAGCCAGTATCCCCTCCTGAATGCTGAAGGCGATGCGCAACGCGAATTTAGCGATGCCATGGACAATCTGAGCTTTGCGCTCGCTTCGGTAACTCAGTGTAATGCAAATGTTTATCTAGCTTTTCATCAGCAACTGATTCATGCTCAAACTGCCTTAAAGCAGCATACCACTGAGCTGAATGCCTTTACTGGTCTGGACGCTCATATCGCTATTCGGGCCAACCAGCAAAGTTGTCAGGTTACGGCAGACGATATTACCAAAGCTCCAGATTTTAACTGCATGAGCTTGATGATGCAGCCGATTGATTTAGTCCAACAGTTCAATAATCTGAAAAATATTTTAGCCCATCCGCCACACTTCCTATTCCTGCAAGGTTTTGGAACCGGCAATCTGGCCGTCAATCCAGAGATCGTAGATTTCATCAATCAGCTCTATGCCAAAGGCTGTATCTCGGTCTTAACTACTCAAGTGCCTTTTGGTGCCACCGATCAGCGTTATGCCATTGCTGAATGGGTGCATGATTGCAAAATTCTGCTCAATGAAAGTTATGGCCATGCTGATCTTTATGCAAAAGCCCTAAAAATGTATTTACAATATGACACGGTAGAGCAATGGCATGCCCATTGGTACGATTAGTCAGGTTTTGAGGTCATTATGCAGCGTTTTGCAGTGGGAATTGAGTTTTGTGGAACGAATTATCGAGGTTGGCAGACTCAACAGCCGGGCGTAATCAGTGTTCAGGAAACCATCGAGAAGGTACTCAGCAAAATTGCCGATAAACCGATTATTCTGCATGGTGCAGGCCGAACCGATGCCGGCGTGCATGCGACGAATATGGTTGCACATTTTGATACCCATGCCTTGCGTTCTGAACGAGGCTGGTTAATGGGCTCAAATAGCCAGTTACCTAAGGATATCTCGATCCAATGGATCAAGGAGATGGATAATGGCTTCCATGCACGCTTTAAAGCACAGGCACGCCGTTATCGCTATATTGTCTATAACCATCCGGTACGCCCTGCCTTGCTGCATAAACAGGTCACGCATATTTACTATCCACTTGATGTCAAAAAGATGATTGAGGCAGCTGCAAAGTTTGAAGGCACGCATAACTTTGAAAGTTTCCGTGCAGCAGCCTGCCAGTCCAATCAGCCGGTACGTCATGTACGTCATTGCCGCCTGATCCAGCATGGGCCTTATCTGATTCTAGATATTCAGGCGGATGGCTTCCTGCATCATATGGTACGCAATATCATGGGCTGTTTACTGGAAATCGGTCAAGGCATGTATGAGGTTGACCATATTGACCATATTTTTGCAGCAGAAGATCGTAAAGCAGCCGGAGTTACCGCACCACCGGACGGTCTGTATTTTATTCAGGCTGAATATCCAGAGCATTTTGACTTACCCAAAATACCTTTGGGTCCATATTGGTTGAATATGCCGGAATAAGCTAATTATTTTTAATTTTTAAATCCCTCCTAACCTCCCTTTAAAAAGGGAGGAACTCTCCTCCTGAGCAAAGCTTAAGCACTGCTTTAAGCTGAAGCGCAAGAAAGGAGGGACTTAGGATGGTAATTAACGCTGCTTCCGCTTCCGATATTCCACTGGTGTTTCATTGGTCCAGCGTTTAAAGGCACGGTAGAAGGTACTCGGTTCCGAGAATCCAGTCAGATAAACAATACGCTCAACACTTTCATTGGTACTCGCTAATAAACGTTTAGCCAGACGACAGCGATAATCGGACAGAATCTGCTGGAAACTAGTATTAGCCTCACTGAGCTGAGTACGTAAACGACGTGGAGTAATATTCAGTTGAGCGGCTACAGTTTCCAAAGTCGTTTCACCGCTTTCTAAAGTAGAACCGATTGCACGACGCACTTCCCCGACTAAATCGTAACGAGCCAGTTCCTGTAATTTTTCAATCGCCAGCTGTTCATGTAGCTGCAACAGTTCCGGTTCTGCCTGCCAAAGTGGAAAATCCAGAATACTTGGATCAAAATACAAACGGGTTTCTTTCTGCCCCAAACTTACCGGACATTCATAAACCCGGAAATATTCTTCATCTGCCGCGCCTTTGGAAAAATTAAAATCGATATAGATCGGTTCAAAACGGCCTTCAGTAATAAATTTAAAGAAACGCAACACACCTGACATCGCACATTCGGTAAAGTGACGATTGACCAGACTTTCAGCAAAAGGCTGTTCACCATTGGTCAGATAGCAGCGATCATCTTCGACCACCAGCTTGGCATGAAAGGCATCACTGATCAGACGCTGATAAGCCAGTGCACGTTTCAAGCCTTCACCAAAATTCTCTGATGAAATAAACAGATGCTCAATCACCTGTCCGCGATAGAGTGGCAAATGTTCACCCAGATGCAATCCGATATCCGGGTCCTTACTGACCTCTTCTGCGGCAACCCAGAAGGCATACTGAGCACTAAGCGGAGTACGGTCATTGGTCTCCACCTGATTTAAAGCGACTCCTGCTTTCGTCAGAAGTTCTTCTGTTGGCAAACCTGCACGACGAATCGCCTGATAGCCTAAACGCAATACGACTGATGCATCCGTTAGCTGACTCACTCAAAAACCTTCCTTGTATGTACTTCATTTATACTTAAAAAGATTGAAATTAGATTAACTGTGATTGACCAAACTGACAACAGATACCATACGCTTTTTAGTTAAAAAAGTTTAAACTCATACTTCGCTTATTTTACTGACAGATGATCAGTCTAACGCCCATTACACCTTGTGTTTTGCGAAAAAATTGACTATAATTTGCGCCTTTCCAATTTATTCATTCAGGTAGGCTATGGCCAATAAAGAGGAACTCATCGAGTTCGAAGGCGTTGTCACCGAGACGCTTCCTAATACTATGTTCCGTGTACGTTTAGAAAACGGTCACGAAGTAATTGCCCATATTTCTGGTAAAATGCGTAAACACTATATTCGTATTTTGACTGGCGATAGCGTGAAGGTCGAAATGACTCCTTATGATTTGACTAAGGGTCGTATCACATACCGTGCGCGCTAAGTTTTAGCGGAAGCAAAAGCCACTCATCCAGTGGCTTTTTTATTGCCTTTTCTTTTATATCAATTCCCCTGCACATTCCCTATACTGCATTCGAAGACAATCATTTCTATTTTTCCTCTAATAAAAACAGTGAATCATTCATGCAAAAAATCTTGTTTTCTCTGATCCTAGGAATCAGCCTGAGTGCCTGCGCCACTACCAATTCGACAAAATCACGACAACTAGATCAGCAACTACAGCAATATATCGGCCAATCTGCAGAGTCAATTCGCAAGGATCTGGATTTAACTGCACTCGGTTTTAAGACCTCAAAAGCACCTGTACAAACGGAAAACGTCTGAGTTATACCGTACTTCGCACCATTTAACTTCCGTTGGGAACACCCGCCATTCAGCAAAGTGTCAGTATAGGTGCCCCTGTACGACTCGCAACTGCACCCGGCCCGGGTTATCAGGTTGAAATGCCTTGTCAGATTCATTTACAGCTAGAACAAGGGACTGCCCAATCCGTGCAATATAGCGGACGTGCCTGTTAATACTCATTTTTGCTTTTTATTCATTTTGAAGTGAATATAAGAACATTCTAAGTTGTCTTGGATTTGATGGCTACAGCTAACATCTAACTGCCTGATTATTGTTGTCTTACCTAATAATAAATTACAACAGTTCCTCTCACACTTTGCTACTACACTGTTTTTAAGCGTTCCTTGAGTAGGAGTGATGTGATGTTGTTAAGCAAAGGGACTCCTCTGGTATTGGGCTTGAGCATCCTGTTGCTCGGTCTGTCAGGGTGTGCACAGACACCCACGATCAGCCAGGCCGACCGTGAAGCTTATTTACAGCAATTTATTGGCCAGAGCAGCCAGTATATTGATCGCAATTTAGATTTGAAACGTTTGGGTTATCAGCAAATCAGTGAACCTGAGCTCAGCTCCCAACAGCTCAGCTATGTCGTAGAACGTCCTGTGACCGTGCCCTTACCGATTGCCCAATTTCCGGCAGCAGGTACAGGCACAGTTCCGGTTCCAGTCACTGTGAGTCCTGCATCAGGGTATGATGTGAATTTGCAATGCAAGATTACCTTTTTGCTTAAAGACAATATTGCAACTTCTCTCAGCCTTACGGGTCGAACCTGTTAATCAAAATCAGTCATAAAAAAACGCAGCTCAAGGCTGCGTTTTTTACGTAGAAATACTGAGTAACTTAATTCAATGCAGTCACAACTGCCTGACCCATTTCCACCGTACCCACTTTAGTCATGCCTTCAGACATGATGTCAGCCGTACGCAGACCTTGGTCTAAAACATTACCTACCGCATCTTCAATAGCTTTTGCAGCCGCTTCTTCACGGAAGGTATAACGCAGCATCATGGCTACAGACAGAATGGTTGCCAATGGGTTTGCCAGGTTTTGACCTGCGATATCTGGTGCAGAACCATGGCAAGGTTCGTACATCCCTTTACCATTTTCATCCAATGAAGCTGATGGCAACATACCGATTGAACCAGTCAGCATTGCAGCTTCATCAGACAGGATGTCACCGAACAGGTTTGAAGTCACAATCACATCAAACTGCTTAGGCGCACGTACTAATTGCATCGCAGCATTGTCTACATACATATGAGACAAGTTAATGTCTGGATATTGCTCTTCTTTCAGTGCAGTCACGGTTTGTTTCCAAAGCTCAGTCACTTCAAGCACGTTGGCTTTATCGACTGAACATACTTTACCGTCACGCAGGCCAGCAAGTTCGAACGCAACTTTGGCAATACGCTTGATTTCAGATTCTGCATAAACGTCAGTGTTAAAACCTTGTTTTTCGCCATTTTCCAGTTCACGGATCCCGCGTGGCTGACCGAAGTAAATACCGCCGGTCAATTCACGTACGATCAAGATATCCAGACCAGAGACAATTTCCGGTTTCAAGCTAGAGGCATCAGCCAATTGTGGATAAAGAATCGCTGGACGTAAGTTCGCAAACAGATTCAACTCACTACGTAGTTTTAACAGGCCACGTTCTGGACGGATTGAACGCTCAATCGTATCCCATTTTGGACCGCCTACAGCGCCGAGCAGAATTGCATCTGCTTTTTTCGCCTGTTCAGAGGTTACCTCTGGATAAGGTGAACCGTGTGCATCAATCGCAGCACCACCTAAAAGACCTTGTTCCCATGTTAAACCCAGATTGAATTTTTCATTAACTCGTGTAAGCACCTGTTCTGCGGCTTTTACAATCTCAGGGCCAATACCGTCACCAGCTAAAATCAAAATTTGTTTAGACATGAGCTTTTCCATTTATAAGGTCAGGCATCCACCTGACTAGGTTAAATTTTTTTTTCTACAAACTCTGCAATGCCATTGATGACATTATAGGGTTTGCAAAAACGACGAATCACTTTCTGCTCTTGCAACAGGTCCACACACAATGGATCAGGTGCAGAGGCATTTAATAAACTGGTGCTACGTGCATTTCGGTCACGGAACATTTTCAAGGTATAGCGTTTATTCGCCTTAAACTGCTGGAACAGATGCAAGGTCTCAGCCTTATCCTTGCTAATCGGATAGAAACGCACCACCAGTTCATGCTGCCCTTCCGGCACAGATAAATAAATCGGATTATCCTGTTTCAGGTTTTTGGCCTGCAAACGAACCAGACGCTGATCTAGCGCTTCTGGGCTGATTCGCTTGGTGGACTCATCCACAATCATGGTCCGATCTAAACGTTCAAACTGACAATCCGGTGTGCCTGCACAATAAATCAAAGCATTGGATTTGCTTTCTGCATCTTCTTTGGCATGTTTAAGTTTGAAGGTATCAATGCTCTGACACGCGGTCATCAGCACTGATACTGCACTTAGAGCAAGCCACTGTTTCCAATACGTTGCCATGATGTCTGTATTAACCTATCAAAAAAATTAATAATCTTCTGATATTAGCAAGGCCTTCGCAGTCATGCCATGACAATTTTTGCTGTTTTATGAATGAATTTCAGCAAATACCCATGGGCGTGATTGTTTGGTTTTTTCTTCGTAGGCACGAATATCATCTGCCGCCTGCAAAGTTAAGCCAATATCATCCAAACCATTTAACAAACAATGCTTACGGAATGGGTCCACTTCAAACTTGAAGCTTTCGCCATTTGGTGTACGAACTTCCTGCGCTTCCAGATCAATCGTTAACTGATAACCTTCAGCTGCTGCACATTCCTTGAATAACTGATCAACCGTTTCTTCCGGCAAGATCACCGGCAACATGCCATTTTTAAAACAGTTATTAAAGAAAATATCAGCAAAGCTTGGCGCAATCACAGTACGGAAACCGTATTCATTCAAGGCCCAGGGCGCATGCTCACGGCTTGAACCGCAACCAAAGTTAGCACGTGAAATTAAGATCGATGCACCTTGATAACGTGGCTGGTTTAATACGAAGTCCGGGTTAATCGGACGAACCGAGTTGTCCTGACCTGGATAACCTTCATCCAAATAACGCAATTCATCAAACAGGTTTTCACCGAAACCGGTACGTTTGATCGATTTCAAAAACTGTTTTGGAATAATTAAATCTGTATCGACATTGGCACGGTCTAAGGGTGCAACAATACCTTGTTCAACGGTATAAGCTTTCATATTTCTGCTCCTGCGTACCAATTAAAATGAACGGACATCAACAAAGTGACCGGCAATCGCTGCAGCAGCAGCCATGGCTGGGCTTACCAAATGGGTACGACCGCCATTACCCTGACGACCTTCAAAGTTACGGTTTGAAGTTGAGGCACAATGCTCGCCTGGCTGCAATTTGTCAGCATTCATTGCCAAGCACATAGAACAACCTGGTTCACGCCATTCAAAACCAGCTTCGATAAAGACTTTGTCCAAACCTTCAGATTCTGCCTGCTGTTTCACCAAACCCGAACCCGGAACGATCATGGCCTGTTTAATGCTAGAAGCCACTTTACGACCTTTGATCACTTCAGCCGCAGCACGAATATCTTCGATACGTGAATTGGTGCAGGAACCGATGAATACACGGTCTAACTGAATATCTGCTAAAGCCTGACCTGCAGTTAAGCCCATATATTGATAAGCACGGTTCCAGTCATTGCGCTGTACATCATCTTTGGCCTGTTGCAAAGTTGGAACCGCTTGAGACACCGGAATCACCATCTCAGGAGAAGTCCCCCAAGAGACTTGTGGTTCAATCTCTTCACCTTGCAACACCACAACTGTATCGAAGTGCGCGCCTTCATCAGAATGCAAGGTATTCCAGTACGCAACCGCCTGATCCCATTGCTCGCCTTTCGGTGCATATGGACGGTCTTTGACATACTCAATGGTTTTTTCATCGACTGCGACCATACCGACACGTGCACCCGCTTCAATTGCCATGTTACATACGGTCATACGGCCTTCGATCGACATGTCACGGAATACCTGGCCACCAAACTCAATCGCGTGACTTGTACCGCCCGCAGTTCCGATTTTACCGATAATGGCTAAAACCACATCTTTCGGTGTTACGCCCTGACCCAATTTACCGTCAACGCGTACCAACATATTTTTCATTTTCTTTTGAACCAAGCATTGGGTCGCCAATACATGTTCAACTTCTGATGTCCCAATCCCGTGTGCCAAGCAGCCAAATGCACCATGTGTCGCGGTATGTGAATCACCACATACAACGGTCATACCTGGCAAAGTTAAGCCCTGTTCAGGACCTACAACGTGCGCGATCCCTTGACGAATATCGTTAATATCAAATTCAACAATATCGAACGTCTTACAGTTGTCATCCAAGGTTTGTACCTGGATACGTGAAGTATCATCTTCAATCCCAGCCACGCCCTGCTCACGCTCTTTTTTAGAGGTCGGTACGTTATGGTCAGGTGTTGCGATGTTGGCACTTAAACGCCATGGCTTACGGCCAGCAAGTTGCAAGCCTTCAAAGGCTTGTGGTGAAGTCACTTCATGCAATAAATGACGGTCGATATAAAGTAGAGCTGAACCATCATCTCGTTGTTTTACTAAATGATCATCCCATAACTTATCGTATAATGTTTTTGCTGTTTGGGTCTCGCCTGCCATGTCGATGTGCTCCACTGGACTGGGTAAATTCTTTCGCTAATTTTGATTATATCGCTGCATTCACATAAATCTAATTTATCATTTTTATTAGTTAAAAAACTTTTTGGAATCTTTTAAAACTTAAATTAAATCATAGTTTAGCTCTCTTTTTATAAATCTAATTTTCCGATCGTTTTATTAAAAATATTCGTTTTTACAAATTAAATGAGAATTATTATTATTTCCTCATCGGCACAAATTATCTGTTTTGAGGAAGATCCACATGGCACATATTCAACGTTTCGTAGAAAACAATCAGCGCATGTTCAAAAAGACATTTAGCTATTACATCATGCACATCACCGTTGCGATGTTAGTGGGCTATTTTGTCACAGGCAGTTTAACCATGGCGATTGCCTTGAGTTTATTAGAACCGACTGTACAGGCGGTTGCTTTCTTCTTCCACGAGAAAATCTGGGAAGCAAAACGCCAGCAACAGGATGAGGAAATCACCGCATAATTTTTTGTCGATCTTCCTCTTTTAGCCACCTACCCTCGGTGGCTTTTTTTATGACATAAAATAAAACATTTAAAAATGTGTATTAATTCAACATTAAACCAAGAGTTCTATATTTTTACTTTGATTTATTCTTAAATTATTACAATAATAAACTTAAGCATAAAAAAACTTTATAGGTGATCAAGATGAATCTCGCAGCTTTTGAAGCCTTTGTAAAAGTCATGGAAACAGGTTCGATTTCTCTGGCTGCAGATCAGCTTTTTATTACCCAACCGGCTGTGACCAAACGTATTCACAGTCTGGAAGAATATTTCGGGGTGAAATTATTTGAATCTGCGGGCCGTGGTGTACAGGCTACTCATGCGGCACATTCCCTGCTGCCTAAGGTAAAAAACTGGCTGAACGAGCTGGGTGATATTCACTATACCCTGAGTCATGAACAGGGTCAGGTACAAGGTAAACTGAAAATTGGCACCAGTCATCATATTGGCCTGCATCACTTACCGAGCCATCTGCGTGAATATGTACAGCAATATCCAAATGTGACGCTAGATGTACATTTTGTAGATTCAGAACAGGCACATGAACAGGTGATGGCGGGTGATCTGGAACTGGCTTTCCTGACCTTGCCACCGCATGGTGATGAACGTCTGAAATATGTCACCATCTGGAATGATCCTCTGGTTTTTGTGGTAGCGCCGTTCCATCCGCTGGCTCAGCAAAAAAACCTGTCTCTTGAAGATCTTGTGAATTACCCGAGCCTTCTACCTTCTGCGCAGACCTATACCACGCAGATTACTATGGCCGAGTTTGAAAAACAGGGTATCAAGCCGAAAACGACCATGAGCAATAACCCGCTTGAATCCATCCGGATGCTGGTTTCGATTGGTTTAGGCTGGTCAGTCTTACCCAAAACCCTGGTCAATCATGACCTGCAAGAACTGGATCTGAATCTGGAAATGAACCGTCAGCTCGGTATGGTCTGGCATCCGGGTCGTACTCAATCCAAGGCAGCTGAAGCATTGGTTCAACTGATGCAAGGCCCGTCAATTTAAAACTAATTTTCACATTTCTCTGCTGCATCAATATCGGTGCAGCATTTTGTTACCTAAATACATCGCATCTGTCACTTCCTTTCAAGTACTTTTAAAAGCATCAAATTCATTTTCCTGAAGATGAAAAATTAAAACGTACTCAAGGAAGCACAGAATGCAGATCAAATCTTCTGATTCCAAAACTTTATTATCTTCTTCTCATGACCTGCTCGAAGAAATGGGTTTATGGAAACCGCTTAAACCAACGCTACAGCCTACTCCCAACCTTGATTTTGAAGATGAACCGACGACGCGTGCCGTATTACGTAATTATTTTCTAAATACCTTTGACACCTATGAGCAACTGTTTGACTGTCTGAAGAATGAAGAAGCCTTTTATGTCAAACCGATTGCCTTACGTCATCCACTGATCTTTTATTTTGGTCATACTGCCACTTTTTTTATCAATAAGCTGTTGCTGGCTCAACTGATTCCGGAACGTTTAAATCCGCATATGGAAAGCATATTTGCGATTGGTGTAGATGAAATGAGCTGGGATGATCTGGATGAACAGAACTATCACTGGCCTAGCATTCAAGCGGTACGTGATTACCGGCATCAGGTATGTGCCCTGGTCTTGAAAGTGATAGAACATGCGCCGCTACAACTTCCACTAAACTGGCACAATCCCTGGTGGACCATCATCATGGGCATTGAGCATGAACGGATTCATCTGGAAACGTCTTCGGTTTTAATCCGCCAGCATCAGTTACGTTATGTACAAAATCATCCGCAGTGGCGTGCCAATGTCATTACCGGTATTGCACCTGAAAATAGTCTGGTAAAGGTACCGGCAGGTCAGGTCAATTTACATAAAAATTTCGAACATGCTTTTTATGGCTGGGACAATGAATACGGCCACCATCATGCCGAAATTGAAGAATTCGAAGCCTCTAAATATCTGGTATCCAATCAGGAGTTTTTAGCCTTTGTGGAAGCAGAGGGTTATCAGACAGCTAACTACTGGACTGAAGAAGGCCAGCAATGGTTGGCATTTTCTCAAGCCACACATCCTACCTTCTGGATCAAAACTGAACTGGGTTGGTCCTTAAGACTGATGCTGGAAGAAGTTCCGATGCCTTGGGACTGGCCAGTCGAAGTGAATTATCATGAAGCCAAGGCTTTCTGTAACTGGAAATCAGTACAGACCGGAGAGTCCATTCGCCTGCCAACTGAAGATGAATGGTATCGACTGTATGCAGTTTCAGGACTGGATCCTAAATTACCAAGTCCTGAGCAAGCCAATATTGAATTAAAATATGGCCCTAGCTCTTGTCCGGTGGATCATTTTCAGCATGGCGATTTTTATGATGTTCAGGGCAATGTCTGGCAATGGACCGAGACCCCGATTTATCCTTTCGAAGGCTTTCAAGTCCATCCCTTCTATGATGATTTTAGTACCCCTACCTTCGATGGCCAACATCATCTGATTAAAGGCGGTTCCTGGATTTCGGCCGGTAATGAAGCCCTGCACAGTTCACGCTATGCATTCCGGCGACATTTTTTCCAGCATGCCGGTTTTCGCTATGTTGCCGCGGAAGAGACATCACTGCAGTTTCACTCGCAATATGAAAGCGATCAGCTGATTTCCCAATATCTGGAATTCCAGTATGGGGCGGAATATTTCGGTGTTCCAAACTTTGCACAAAGCCTCATCAAACTAGCCCGTCCTTATTTTCAGAACATTCCATGCCATAAAGCACTGGATATCGGGTGTGCGACTGGACGTGCCAGCTTTGAACTGGCTCAAGATTTTGATCAGGTCACCGGTCTAGATTTTTCTGCCCGTTTTATTCAGCAAGGCGTAGTACTGGCCCAAGGAGAGACCCTGCGCTATAGCATTCCTGTTGAGGGCGAACTGGTGGAATATAAATCCTGCTCACTGGCAGAACTTGGACTTGAGCAGGCTGCCAATAAGGTCGAGTTTTATCAGGCCGATGCCTGCAACCTGAAACCTCAGTTTACAGATTATGATTTTATTCTGGCAGCTAACCTGATTGATCGTCTGCATCATCCTAAAGCTTTTCTGAGTGAGATTCATAAGCGCCTGAATATGGGCGGCATTTTGATGCTGGCCTCGCCTTATACCTGGCTGGAAGAACATACAGCACGCAGTGAATGGATCGGCGGATTTAAGCAGGCAGGAGAAAACCTGAGTACCTTAGAGGGCATCAAGGCTTTACTTAGTTCACATTTTGAAATGCTAGACGAACCTGTGGATGTGCCTTTTGTGATTCGGGAAACAGCGCGTAAATATCAACATACCCTGTCCCAAGTAACTTTATGGAAACGAACACAGTAATACCCAAATGAAAAAGCCAATCAACTGATTGGCTTTTTGTTCACTACTCAATTCCGCTAGTGGCATCCTCGTGCAGAGATTCATTGAGCTGATCTACCACAATGGCCCATTCTCCATCTGAAGCAATTTTTTCAGCCAGGAACTGGCGCTGCGCATCTGACCAGTACGGCGCCTCCATCAGGTTTACATCTTTGGGTAATTGATGCTCATGAATAAATTGGGCAATCCCTTCTGCACTTGAATCCAGACCTAACTGTGCAAATAGATGAGTCATACGCGGTCTAACTTGGGTCATTTTCATTACCTCGGCGCTTGCTATCGTTATTGTCGACTTGCTTTATTTGCTCTGAGCATAGCATGTTTATGCAGCAACAGGCATGTCAAAAAGTAGCCTCTTCTGCTTATAAAAAAGCACAACCAAAGTTGTGCCTGATTAAATCGAAAGAATTACTTAAATCGACCAGTTCTGAATTTCCCAGCCCTGTTCTTTAGCCAGTGCTTCCAGACGATCATCCGGATTCACAGCAATGGCATGATCTGCATGTTCCAGCAGAAAACGGTCATTGATTGAATCTGAATAGGCCCAAGACTCGGTCACCTCACGACCAGCCAGCCATTGTTCCAGACGGGTCAGTTTACCTTGCTGATAGCAGGCGATATTGGTCACCTTACCGGTATATTTACCGTCAATGACTTCAGCATTGGTGGCAATAATTTCAGTAATCCCAAACTCACGGAAAATCGGTGCAGTAATAAAGTCCGAAGTTGCAGTAATGCCGACAATTTCATGCCCTGCATCTTTATGGCGCTGAATCGCTTTAAAACCTTCCGGACGCATCTGTGGGCGAATGACTTTTTGCATGAACAGTTGATGTAATTCGGTCAGATAATCATGGTCATGTTGAGTCAAAAACTGGAATACAAATTCATTATAGGCATAAGGATCCAGTTGACCCTTTTTATAGTCCTCATAGAACTTGTCATTCATGGCGCGGTGATGAACGGGATCCACCAGGCCTTCATTGACCAGGAATTCCCCCCAGGAATGATCCGAATCGGTGTTTAACAGGGTGTGATCGAGATCAAATAGCGCCAATTTCATGAAAATACTCGTAAAAACTGAAATTTAAGAAAAAAATTGTAAATCTATCTCCGCTAGTCGATAGAAATTCGTTAAGATCATAGCAATTTTAACATTTTTAAACTTTGCTTTTTTTCGAGTTGGATAAAGAAATAATATTCCCCGAAAGCAAAGGCATAAATTAAACAATTTTAGGTAGCCAAATGATCGACTCAGAAGGTTTCCGACCGAATGTCGGGATCATTTTGGCAAACGATGCTGGACAGGTTTTATGGGCAAAACGCATTGGTCATAATGCATGGCAATTTCCACAAGGAGGTATCCAATATGGAGAAACCCCTGAGCAGGCACTTTATCGTGAGCTGAGAGAAGAAGTTGGCTTACTGCCTGAACACGTCCAGATTATCGCGCAGACCAAAGGATGGTTGCGTTATCGTTTGCCGTATCGATACATTCGCACGGATTCAGATCCGGTATGTATCGGTCAAAAACAGAAGTGGTTTTTACTCAAACTGACGGCACCCGTACAGAACATTCAGCTTGATCTGTCCGATCCGCCCGAATTTGATCAATGGCAATGGGTCAGTTACTGGTATCCATTAGGCCAAGTGGTGAATTTTAAACGCGATGTTTATCGCAAGGCCATGATTGAACTCTGTCAGCAATTACCACAACAAAAACCTTAAAAAAATCGCGTGCATGTGCAGATTTTTTGCTCGGCTATTGTTATAAATAAACTAAATTACCGGACTTCTAAAAAAATACGGAGCAGCACCCATGTCGAATATGCAACTGGATACCCTGAGACGCATTGTCCAAGAGATTAATGCGTCTACCAGTTTGCATGAATCACTCGATATTATGGTCAATCAGGTCGCTGAGGCCATGCATGTGGATGTTTGCTCCATTTATCTGCTCGATGAACGCAACCAGCGTTATCTATTAATGGCATCTAAAGGCCTGAAGCCCGAAGCTGTCGGTCATGTTTCTCTACATACCGGTGAAGGCCTGGTTGGTCTGGTCGGTCAGCGTGAGGAAATCGTTAACCTCGACAATGCCCCTAAGCATGATCGTTTTCTGTATTTACCGGAAACGGGCGAAGAAATTTATAATTCCTTTCTGGGCGTTCCGGTCATGTACCGCCGTAAAGTCATGGGCGTACTGGTTGTCCAAAATCAAGAATCCCAGGATTTTAGTGAAGCAGCCGAATCTTTCCTGGTTACGCTATGTGCTCAGCTTTCGGGCGTAATCGCTCATGCACATGCAGTCGGCAATATTGATGTATTCCGAAAACCAAATAATTTACCGGCATATAAAACCTTCCAGGGCGTATCCGGTTCTGGCGGGATCGCACTTGGTCGCGCCATTGTGCTTTATCCCCCTGCAGATCTAGGCGCTGTTCCGGATCGTGAAGCAGATAATATTAGCGAAGAACTGGCTTTGCTAGATAATGCTTTAAATTCGGTGCGTGAAGAAATTCAGTTCCTGGATGACAAAATGCAGGATGCGCTGATGGCCGAAGAACGTGCTTTGTTCAGTGTATTCCTGCGTATGCTGGATGAAAATGCCCTGCCATCAGAAATTAAAGCACTGATTCGTGATGGTCACTGGGCACAAGGTGCGGTTCGCATCGTGATTGATAACCATGTGGCGCAGTTTGTCCAGATGGAGGATGATTACCTGCGTGAACGTGTCGCTGATCTAAAAGATCTGGGACGTCGTATTCTGGCCAAGTTGCAGGAAGCCGATGAAAGCCATCGCGAACTGACCGATGAAAGCATCCTGATTGGTGAAGAAATTTCAACGGCTGCACTGGTGGAACTGCCTGTTGATAAGATTGCCGCGATTGTCACCACTGAAGGTGCCATGAATTCGCACATGGTGATTGTGGCACGCGCACTCGGTATTCCGACTGTCGTGGGTGTGACTGAACTGCCCATCAATACTCTGGATGACGTCGAGATGATTGTCGATGCGCATCAGGGCCGTATCTTTATCAATCCACCACGTCGTCTGCGTACCCGCTATAAAGAAATTCAGAAAGAAGAAGAACAGATTGCCAAAGATCTACGTCAATACGAGACCAAAGATGCAATTACGCCAGATGGTACCGCTGTACGTCTGTTTGTAAATACCGGCCTGATGATTGATGTGGTTCGTGGTGTACAGCGTGGTGCCAAAGGTGTTGGCCTATACCGTTCGGAAATCCCGTTCATGCTACGTGACCGCTTCCCGGGAGAAGAGGAACAACGTGCCATTTACCGGCAGCAACTGAGTCACTTTGCCAATAAACCGGTAGTCATGCGAACGCTGGATATTGGTGCAGATAAAGACCTGCCATATTTCTCGATTAAGGAAGAAAATTCAGCATTGGGCTGGCGCGGAATTCGTTTTACGCTGGATCATCCTGAAATCTTCTCTTCACAAATTCGCGCCATGCTGAAAGCCAGTATCGGTCTGAACAATCTGCATATCCTGTTGCCGATGGTGACCAGTGTCAGTGAAGTTGAAGAAGCACTGTATCTGTTAGAACGTGATCATCATGCCGTTCAGGAAGAAGAACAGGTCAAAATTACCAAGCCGCAAATCGGGATTATGGTGGAAGTGCCGAGCGTACTGCATCAGATTGATGAGTTTTCTGAACTGGTTGATTTCTTCTCGGTCGGTTCTAACGATTTGACCCAATATTTACTTGCTGTCGACCGTAATAACCCACGTGTGGCCAATGTCTATTCACATTTGCATCCAGCGATTCTGCGTGCTCTGACCCGTCTGGTAGAGGATTGTCACCGTAATAACAAACCGATCAGTATCTGTGGTGAAATGGCTGGTGATCCTCTATCGGCCGTACTATTAATGGCCATGGGATTTAATACCTTGTCCATGAGTTCTAGCAATATTTTGAGAGTCCGAAAAACGATCTGTCATGTACCGATGCCGGATGCACAGGAATTACTCAAACATGTACTAAAACTGGACAATCCACTCATGGTAAAAAGCTGGATGGAGCATTATTTTAGAACACATGGTTTAGGAGATATGGTGAAATCCACCACCCGTATGGTCAGCGCTTAAGGAGGAACTTTTTTCAGGTTTCTCTGCATTCGTCGAGGTACTTATGGAATTTGTGCTTATCCTGCTTATGCTGGCTGCAGCATTTTATTTTATTATTGCACCGGCCTTACGTTCGCAAAAATCCAGATATACATCTTCTGGTGGTCGTAATAATACAAGTCCCAGTCACCAGTATATCCGTGAAACTGGACGTCCTAAAGCCTGTCCCTTATGGGGAATTGAAATTTCTCGTACCCAGCAACGGCGTTTAGACAAGAATGATCCATCGGTCATTGCGGCAAAACTGTATCGGCAACAGCTAGGAAAATTTGCCAGTTTTCAGCAGACCCGACCTATAGCTGATGCTAATCAAAATAGATCTTCGAGTTCTGCGACCCTGCCCCGTTTTTTTCAAAATATGTTTCCCGAAGAAGCTTCTTCAACCACCCGGCGGACTTCACCGCATTCTTCGAAAAGAAACTCATCTTTTAACTATACCCCACAGAATCCCTTAAAGTCAGCTCCTGCCCAAAACAGATCTACGTCTTCCTGGCCGCCCTAAGCCGCCCATAAAAAAGGGCGATCATCTTGTTGATATCGCCCTTGTTTGTGCTTGGTATAACCACGTTTTGCATTTTTCTTCCGGTCTACAAAAACCTGGCTTTTGTTGACTTCATGCATGTGTTTTGCCACAAAATTGTGGATCACCACCTGCTTGGCTGTTTTTTTCTTGGCCATTTTGCTCTCTATGTGACTTGGAGGAAGGAGTGAGATAATTATAGGGCTGACTGACTAATTTTCAAGCATATTTGCCAATGCTTTTTTAAAAATAAAGCCCATTTAGCTAGGATTTTCTGTATGCAACAATGCGAGCTATAACCAGAAAATAGCTTTATTCCATTCATTATTGTTATGGGTTTCTTCATCCAAACAAAACTCAATTAAAAAACCATTTAAAATAAAACAGTTATAAAATTCATTTTAAATACCACTTTTCACTTATTATTTTTATCCTTTGATAAAAACATATTATGGACTTAGATATTGTTATTTTCGTTTAATCCCATTCATTATTCGAGTTATTCAAAATATATAGAATTTGATATTGTCAGAGAGTGGAAAACCCATTACTTTTTAAGAGTAACCATTTAATTTTCAATATTTTAAACTTTATTAACTTTAAAAATATTTTTTGAGTGAGCTCACTCAATTATATCCTGAATTCCATTTTGTGCTGTCACACCCTTTATTTAAAGATATTGTAAATATAGTGAAACCTGATCTGATTAGCATATATTTCAATATTTTATGAATACTAGATAAACGACACAAGATATTCAAAACTTGGAGAGGAAAGATGAGCCAAGATTTTAAAAAATGCCCTGTCACCCACCTGACCACTGAAGCTGGTGCGCCTGTGGTCGACAACCAGAACAGTATGACGGCAGGTGCGCGTGGACCTTTACTTGCTCAGGATTTATGGCTGAATGAAAAACTGGCTAACTTTGTTCGTGAAGTGATTCCTGAGCGCCGTATGCACGCAAAAGGTTCAGGTGCATTTGGTACTTTTACTGTGACCAATGACATTACTGAGTACACCCGTGCAAAAATTTTCTCGGAAGTTGGCAAAAAAACCGAAATGTTTGCCCGTTTTTCGACCGTCGCCGGTGAACGTGGTGCAGCTGATGCAGAGCGTGATATTCGTGGTTTTGCCCTGAAGTTCTATACTGAAGAAGGTAACTGGGACCTAGTCGGTAACAATACGCCGGTATTCTTCCTGCGTGATCCACGTAAGTTTCCTGACTTAAACAAAGCAGTAAAACGTGATCCGAAAACCAATAAACGTAGCGCCACCAATAACTGGGATTTCTGGACTTTATTGCCGGAAGCACTACATCAAGTTACCATCGTAATGTCCGATCGTGGGATTCCGGCTGGTTACCGTCATATGCACGGTTTCGGCAGTCATACCTACAGTTTTATCAATGCCCAAAATGAACGCTTCTGGGTAAAATTCCATATGCGTACCCAGCAAGGTATCAAGAATCTGACTGATGCTGAGGCAGCAGAGTTGATTGCTAAAGACCGTGAAAGCAGTCAAACCGACCTGTTTGATGCGATTGAACGTGGCGATTATCCGAAATGGAAAATGTACGTTCAGATCATGCCTGAAACAGATGCCGAGAAAGTGCCTTATCACCCGTTTGACCTGACCAAAGTCTGGCCGAAAGGTGATTACCCACTGATTGAAGTAGGTGAATTCGAACTCAACCGTAATCCGGAAAACTATTTCCAGGACGTAGAACAAGCAGCTTTTGCGCCAAGCAATCTGGTACCAGGCATTAGTTACTCACCGGATCGTATGCTACAGGCACGCTTAGTCAACTATGCTGATGCTGCACGTTACCGCGTGGGCGTGAATCATGCCCAGATTCCGGTCAATGCTGCACGTTGTCCGGTACATTCAAATCATCGTGATGGTTTGGGCCGTATGGACGGCAACTATGGTTCATTGCCGCATTATGAGCCGAACAGTTTCAGCCAGTGGCAGGAACAGCCAGAATTCAGAGAGCCACCACTCAAAATCACGGGTGATGCAGATTTCTGGGATTATCGCAAAGATGATAATGACTACTTCAGCCAGCCACGTGCCCTGTTCAACCTGATGAATGATGAGCAGAAACAGGCTCTATTTAATAATACCGCAGCCGCAATGGGTGATGCGCTTGATTTCATCAAGTACCGTCATATCCGTAACTGTTATGCTTGTGATCCAGCCTATGGTGAAGGTGTTGCCCAAGCTCTTGGGATGAGCGTAGCTGATGCCCAGATGGCTCGAGCAACTGATCCAGCCAAAGGCCTACCAAGCTTTCTCTAAATTTTTCAGCTTGAACTGAGTGAATAAAAAAACCACCCGAGGGTGGTTTTTTATTGGTGTTAAATTAAAGCATCAGGAATATGAATTGTAGTTCAATTTAAGCGGCTTCACGTTGATGTTTAACATCATAACGGTCAGCGTTCATGACTTTGGTCCAGGCTTTGACAAAGTCACTTACAAATTTTTCCTTATTGTCAGCCTGAGCATAGACTTCAGAATAGGCAGGTAAAATTGAGTTAGAACCGAAGACCAGATCGACACGGGTTGCAGTCCATTTCAGGTCATGCGTTTGACGGTCACGGGTTTCGTAAAGATTTTCTTCTACCGGCACCCAGACATTATTCATATCCATCAGGTTCACAAAGAAATCATTGCTCAATACACCGACCCGATCAGTCAGTACGCCATGCTTGCTTCCACCATGATTAGCACCTAGGACCCGCATTCCACCAATTAATACTGTCATTTCTGGTGCTGTAAGTCCCATCAATTGAGTACGATCGACCAGCATTTCTTCTGGCTGAGCGGAGTAGTTCTGTTTTAACCAGTTACGGTAGCCATCATGCAACGGTTCCAGATCTTTAAATGAATAGACATCGGTTTGTTCCTTGAGTCGCATTTCCTCGGCTTGGAATAAATGGCACCTGAATATCTACCCCAGCTTCCTGTGCTGCTTTTTCTACTGCGGCCGATCCGCCCAGTACAATCAGGTCAGCGATACTGACTTTTTTCTCTAGACCTGCCTGAATTTCTTCAAGTTTGTTCAGAACTTTATTCAAGCGTTCCGGTTCATTACCAGCCCATTCACGTTGTGGCTGTAAACGAATACGGGCACCATTGGCCCCACCACGATAGTCCGAACCACGATAAGTCCGTGCACTGTCCCAAGCGGTATTGATCAGCTCAATGCGACTCAAGCCGCTATCCAGCAGTTTTTCTCTCAGGTCCGCAATTTCACTCTCATTTAAGGTGTAATCTACTGATGGAATTGGATCTTGCCAGATCAGGTCTTCTTCCGGTACATCCGGCCCCAGATAACGAGATTTCGGCCCTAAATCACGATGGGTCAATTTATACTAGGCACGGGCAAAAGTTTCGGCAAAATACTCCGGATCACGATAGAATTTTTCGGAAATTTCCCGATACCCCGGGTCGATTTTTAGCGCCATATCGGCATCGGTCATGATCGGATTACGGCGCACATTGGTCGTATGCGCATCCAATGGGCGATCTTCTTCTTTAATATTGATCGGCTACCATTGCCATGCGCTGGCCGGGCTCTTTTTTAGCTCCCAGTCATAGTTCAGCAGCAGATAAAAGAATTCATTGTCCCAGCGGTTCGGGTTAGTCGTCCAAGCACCTTCCAGACCACTTACCATGGTATAGGCGGCATTACCGGTTTCTTCCGGGTTATTCCAGCCCAAACCCTGTAATTCGAGTGGTGCAGCTTCTGGCTCCGGTCCAAGTACATCTGCCTTACCATTTCCATGTGCTTTCCCGACGGTATGTCCACCTGCCGTCAGAGCGACGGTTTCTTCATCATTCATGGCCATACGGTCGAAGGTGGTACGCATATCCTGTGCGGTTTTTAACGGATCCGGTTTGCCGTCCACCCCTTCCGGATTGACATAAACCAGTCCCATTTGTACTGCAGCAAGAGGATTTTCCAGCGTATTCCGGTCTTCTTCATTGTTATAACGTTCGCGGGTCGCATCCAGCCATTTATGCTCTGCACCCCAATAAATATCTTTTTCTGGATGCCAGATATCTTCACGCCCACCGGCATAACCAAAGGTTTTTTAACCCAGCCACCTCATATGCGACCGTACCAGCCAGAATAATCAAATCTCCCCAAGAAATTTTATTGCCATATTTCTTTTTCACTGGCCATAATAGACGGTGGCCTTTGTCAGTATTGACGTTATCTGGCCAGCTATTCAATGGCGCAAAACGTTGATTACTGGTATTCGCACTCCCACGTCCATCCTGCTTACGGTAGGTTCCAGCCAGATGCCAGGCGGTACGCACCATCATACCGATATAGCTGCCCCAGTCTGCTGGCCACCAGTCCTGACTGGAGGTTATCAGTTCTCTTAGATCCTGTTTAATTGCTTCCAGATCTAGTTCGCTAAAGGCTTTAGCGTAGTCAAAATCAGGGTCCATGGGGTTCGTTTTGCGGTCATGCTGATGCAAAATATCCAGATTCAGTGCATTGGGCCACCAGTCTATATTCGAGCCACCAGCGACAGTATGCGCACCTTGATGGAAGGGACATTTACTTGTGCCAAGTTGTGTAGGCTTATTCATGAAGGCTTCTCCAGCTTTATAGTTAACCTGCTTGTTTTTCCAAGCTATCTCCATTATGAGCTATTTCACCTTACTGGCTTTTTTACAGAGCTTAAAGATAGACTCACCAAACACTACAATCCTGATGCCAGGCCATAATATTGTAGTAGCCATCCAATTAAGAAAAGTTGATCACTCCCATTTTTATTTTCAAATGAGCCAAAGAATTTAAAGTGACGAACATCTTTGTTAAGAAGTTTTATATTGACGCTTGTAGCACTACACTATCAAAGCCATATCACAAAAAAGAAGTATAATGATGAGCAAAAATATTGAAGATATCATTCAAAGCCATGACATCATTTTATTTGATGCGGTTTGTGTGATTTGTAATGGCTGGGCAAAGTTTCTGATTAAATACGATAAAAAAATCCAGTTTAAACTGGTCTCTGCACAATCGGAACTGGGCACTGCCCTGCTTAAGCACTACCAGATGTGGACAGAGCATTACACCACCATGGTAGTCATTAAGGATGGCAAACTTTATACCGAATCTACTGCTTTACTGTAGGTGATGCAGCATCTCGGTTTTCCATTTTCTTTGATGAATGCTGGCTATTTCATTCCACGTTTTATTCGCGATTTTCTATATCGTCTGGTGGCTTTAAACCGCTATAAGCTATTTGGCAAAACTGATTTTTGTCTGATTCCTTCTCACGAAAATAAATGCCACTTTCTGGAAGAGGCTGTCCGTGAAGTCTGATTCTGTATTAATGCAACCGCTGCGTACAACCCAGTTTGCCTTAGCTGCACTCTGGCTGTATCAGGGCTTGGTTCCAAAAATTCTGTTCCAATCTACTGCTGAACTGCAAATCTGACAAAATATGGGGGTTAGCCTACTGCTCGCTAAAAGCTTGGTAGGCTTATCTGGGTTGTGTGAAATACTGTTTGGTTTGTGCTTTTTAAAATGGAACAGATCTCTTCTATTACATGGTTTGAATATTGCTGGACTGGACGGATTATTACTGCTGATCGTACTCACCGACCCTTTACAGCTTATAGCCGCCTTTAATCCTGTAGTAATGAATATCGCGATGCTGATGCTTTCTGTTATCGCCATTCAAATTATTCAACAAGAACAAAGAGAAGCCCTTAGACAATAATCCGTTTGCCTTCACGAATACAGTAAAACGGGTTAATCAGCTTGGATGAATGCTGGATAATATGCTGCAGTTCATTTTCAGGCTGGTCACGTGCTTCATCGGTGAGCTGGAAGGTCCGATAATGGATCGCCATTGAACAACGTGCCATTAAGTCCTGATGGGCATGAAAAGCATCTTCCGGATTCATGTGAATATTGCGCATCAATTCACGTGGTTCATAGGCACCGATCGGCAACAGCGCAATTCGTGGTGGCCCAAGGCGTTTTCGAATTTCCTTGAAATGCGGCGCATAACCGCTATCCCCAGCAAAATAGCAATGATCCTTGCCATTCAATAAGGAAAAACCGCCCCATAATGCACAGTTCTGATCGCGCATTCCACGTCCTGAAGCGTGCTGTGCTGGCGAATAGACAATCTGGATATCTTCAAAAAATGCATTTTCCCACCAGTCCATTTCAATGACATTATAGTCTTTAGGCAGGTACCAGCCATTGCCAAGGCCAGTATAGATCGGCATTTGATAGGTTTGATGCAGCCAGGCCAAGGTCGCCAGATCCATATGATCATAATGGTTATGGCTAAGCAATACGGCATCAATATGCGGCAGCTCATCCAGGGCAATGCCAGCAGGAATAACGCGCTGTGGCCCTCGGGATGCAAAAGGACTGGCATATTCACACCAGACCGGATCAGTCAGAAAATTATACGGCCCGATCTGGATCAGAGCGGTGGCATGCCCAATAAACCAGATTTGCCAGTCATCTAAAGTGGCTTCCGGCCGGTTTTGTGGCAAGGCACGCGGACGTGAAAAAAACTCGGCACGTTCCTGTTCCAGATTCACTTCCCAGGTGCTGGATTTTCTGGTGAATAACCATTTATACAAGTCAAAGCGACTTTGCTCGAGCGAATGATGCTCCAGATTCTTAAACCGCTCACCATCAAAATGATCGGAATGTAGATAATCAAATACCGGCTTGGACCAGAGATGTTTCCAACTGGACTCAGTCTCAAGCTGAAATTTTTTAGTCTTGAAAAGATCTTGCATAAATATCCACTATTTATTATTTGTTATATGCAAGACAGCATCCACCTGGAATTTTCAAACGGAGCATCTCTTTAAATCGCATACAAACTTATATACTTCGGTATTCCAGTATAGTATGAAATACGTGCCTAAGATTCATTTATGTTTTTGTTATTTTTAGCAAAACATCGAGCCAATGGAAAGACCAAAACCGATGAAAATCTTCTAAAAAAATAAATACTGGTGATCAAGTTTGTGCCCATTCTGCTTTCTAAAAAGACAGGAGAATGATCGATATTCATCCGATAATTCTCACTCCATACCTGACTGTACATGATTTCATGACCTAAATTTTTATCCCGTATTCACGTAATCACGCTTGATGCCCTTCTGACTATCCGACGAAAGTTATCTGCTGAAAACTTCATTTCCTTAAATACGACCTTGAGTCCGTTCCAACCATACCGCTTTGGTTTGAGGTTTCACAAATAGAGTAATAATTTCTGGGTGTAGCTGTTTGATTTGCGCTTCAATCCGGTTAACGCAAGCTTCAATTTCATCAGAAGTCAGATCGTCTTTGAATTCCAGACTTAAGGAGGCAATTACCTGATGTGCACCGATTTGCTCGGTTAATACACCATTGGCGCTATAGACCGCAGCATCCTGCTGGGCAATGTTAAGTACATTTTCACGCAGTCTAGGATCTGCTGTTTCACCCAGCAATAAGCCTTTGGTTTCACGTGCCAGTAACCAGGCCGATACCGCCAACACGACACCAATCAGAATAGAGGCAGCACCATCCAGTTCAGGAATATTCAGTTGATGAGCCAAGAAAATCCCGATCAGGGCAATAAAAAGACCTACTAGCGCAGCAGTATCTTCAAATAATACGGTAAAGGTGGTCGGATCTTTACTACGTCTAAAGGCTTCGAAATAGCCCATCTTGCCTTTCATTTTACGGAAGGTTCTTAAAGCCACTGTCCAGGAGAATCCTTCACACAGAATCGCAATACCCAAGACAATATAGTTGATCATCGGATCCTGCATTTCTTCAGGATGAATGATGTGCAGGATGCCTTGATAGATGGATACAATCGCACCCAGTGCAAAGACCATCAAGGCCACAATAAAGGCCCAGAAATACAGTTCACGGCCATAGCCAAAAGGATGGTGGGCATCTGGGCGCTGCTCTGCCTTTTTCATGCCGTAAAGAAGCAGAATTTCATTTAGAGTATCGACCACCGAGTGAATCGCTTCACTGAGCATCGCAGAACTATTGGTAATATAGGCTGCGACGAATTTAACCAGTGCAATAGCAAGGTTGCCAAATAACGCTGCATAGACCACAATTTTATTAGATTCAGATGACATTCAAAGTTGTCCTAGTTTTTCCTCAAACAGATGGATCTATTTGATTTTTCATTTTATCTCTTTGCATCTTAATAAACTGCTGACATAAATTGTTTATTGTTTTGTTGTTCTCATTTTTAATCGGAAACTTCATGGCTGTGATTGTCCTTACTTCTGCCGATCGGCATCCTCAGCTCCTAGAACTGTGGGAGCAATCTGTCCAGGCTTCGCATCATTTTCTGAATGACGAGCAAATCCTGAAGATTCGCCAGCAGATTATCCAGCATGGTTATTTTGATCAGGTGCAACTGTTCCATGTGGAACATCAGCAGCAGATTCTGGGTTTGATGGGTATACTGAACAAAGCTAGCAATACTGTTTATTGTGTCTGATGCGACTATCCTTGACTTAAAGCCTGGATTTGAGCTTATCTGCCGTTCTCAAAGGGATAGAAAAGACATCCCTACCCGGTTCTGCATCAAAAACCAGAAAGGAAGCCCTAGCTTCCTTTCTAAATATTTTTTAATTTGAGTAATACAGCTTAGGATTTAGAAAAATACTGCTCGCGCCATTCTTTCCAGAAGTACATCACGATCCCGAACATCACTACCGCAATACCGGCAAAGGCATGACTGCTGATGATTTCATTATTCAAGGTTGCACCGAGAATCAGGGCAATGATTGGCGTCATCACATTACTGAGGGATACGGTGGATGCGGCTAAACGGCGAATCAGCCAGAAGTAACACAGCATCGCCACAATCGAAGACAGGATCATGGTAAAACCAAAGCCGAATAGCGCCTGCATACTTGGCATTTGTGTTGGGAAAGATTGCCAGATAAATGGAATGATTAGCAATGATCCCAATGAAGAAACAATCAAAGAACCGGTGGCTTGGGACATCAGTTTTAACGGCGCATTGATCTGTTTCACCCAGAAAATCGAGCTGATATAAGACACCATACTAATCAGCATCAGGACCACGCCCCACGGATTCACTTTACTATCTGCTGACTCCGCAAAGACAAAACTTAAACCACCGACGGCAACAGCTATACCGAGCCATTGCAACCAGATTAGGTGGTTAGTTTTCAGGATGACATGCCCAATCAGGCCAGCAACCAGTGGTGAGAAACCGAAAATTAAAGCCATTAATCCAGAGGTCAAATAATTCGCCGCCAGATAGATAAATAACTGTGCACCGATCAGGTTTAGACTGCCTGCTACATAACTCATCATTGAGGTTCGATCGAATGGCAATGGATTACGCATGGCAGCCAAGATCACCAAAGCCAGCACAGAAGCACCGAAATAACGAATGATCAGCACCCACATCGGATGAACTTCTGCAACGCTCCAGACGATCGCCAATGGCGTCGCTGCCCAGATCAGCACCAGCAAGGCATAAATACTTGCCGTCACCAGCATGGGAGATGAATTTGAATTCATAAAGGACTCAATTAAATTTTAATCAGAAAGAATTGAACTAACTTCTCGCTCAAATTCACAATCAACAATACTGATGGAGGCAGGGACGCCGCCGCTAAACTGGGATATAGGGATATATCCTCAGTTTAGCAAAAGATTTTTGTTACTTTTCATCTTTGAAAAGTAA